>JAFAGE010000207.1 GCA_023423015.1 Bacteroidota bacterium | reverse complement strand
CGACTCTCCTGCTCGTGGAATCTTCATGCAGGAACGGAATCTGTAATAGAAGCGTCATTCTACGGAACCAAAGGAGCCGCGACAATGCGAAATATCAATGGCTCCTTCTATGATTTTGGAGCATGGCACATGCAGGGCACAAGGTCGACGGTTATTGCTGAGCCTCCTGACAACTGGGGTGGCAAAGCAATTGTGCACTGGCTCAACCGGCTTGCAACATCAAACAAATTCAGAGAAGACGCCGAAACTTATCTCGCTTCAGCTGAAGTGATCGACAGAATTTATGCAAACAATTAAACACAACATACAATCCATTCTTATGACCGCCGACACTGTTGGTGGCGTGTGGACGTACAGTATGGATCTGATTTCGATACTTGCTGATGCGGGTATTCATGTACATCTCTTTACCAGTGGTGTTCCACTCAGCAATGCACAGCGGGACGAAGTTGCTGACCGCAAAAATCTTACACTCTATGAATCGGGTTTCAAGCTCGAGTGGATGGATCACCCCTGGCACGACATAGAATTTTCAGGATGGCAACTCCTCGAAATGGAGCGTCGCCTGAAACCAGACCTTATTCACCTCAATAGTTATTCATATGCTTCTCTCCCATTTAAATCGCCTGTAATTGTGGTAGCCCACTCAGATGTTTTTTCGTGGTGGTTCTCAGTTCGTAAATCACTTCCCGGACCGGAATGGCAGGAATATTTCCGCCGCGTGAAAGAAGGAATACGCGCTGCGGATTGTGTTGTGGCGCCGTCGCAATCTATGATGGGAATGCTGGGTGCAATTTACGGAACTCCGGCAGATGCGCGGGTCATATATAATGCAAGGGACGTTGCAAAATGCGAAGTTGTTCCAAAACAAAATGTAGTGATGAGCGCAGGTCGCTTATGGGATGAAGCAAAAAACATCCGGCAACTCGCATATGCATCAGACAGGATTAAAGCTCCGGTAAAAATTGCTGGCGAGCTGAAGCTTATTGATGAATACGCAAAATTCGACAACATCCGGCTTCTTGGAAAATTGAATGGAACTGACGTGAGAGAAGAAATGGCTTCGTCGCTGATTTATGCAGCACCTGCCAGGTACGAGCCATTTGGTCTGTGTATCCTTGAAGCAGCAATGTGTGGGTGCGCTTTAGTGTTAGGAAATATTCCCTCCTTAAAAGAATTGTGGAAAGACAACGCACTTTACGTGGATACCGACAATGCAGAAGCATTGGCAAGCACTTGCAATCGTTTACTCGACAATCCGGAATTGGCAATTGAATATGGCAACAGGGCAAAAGCGCATTCAACCGTATATGCACTGGAAAAAATGGGAGCTCACTATGTGGAGCTTTATGATGAACTGGTGAAAACAAGTCAATCGCTAAGAACCGTACAAATTGCGTAAGATGAATGTTGCATTATTTTATCATTCGCTATTGTCGGACTGGAACCATGGCAACGCTCATTTTCTGAGAGGTATATCCAGCGAATTGATTTCGAGAGGGCATAATGTATCCATATACGAGCCGGAAGATTCGTGGAGCCTGCAAAATCTGTTGAAAGATCACGGAGAAAAAGCGATTGAGCAATTTCACCAATACTACCCTACCCTCAAAACAAACCGATACAACAGCGAAACAGATTTACATAAGACATTAGCTGATGCCGACCTGGTTATTGTGCATGAATGGAACGAACACGATGTAGTGCGTGCAATTGGCGAGGTGAAAAAAAGTAATGGCTTTACCTTACTCTTTCACGATACTCACCACCGCGCGGTATCTGATCACGAAAGCATGAGCAGGTACGACCTTTCCAACTACGATGGTGTACTTGCTTATGGAGAAGTTATCAGAAAAATTTACCTGGAAAAAAGCTGGACGAAGAATGCATGGACATGGCATGAAGCAGCAGATGTAAACTTATTCCACCCGATAAAAAGCAAAAATGAAGGCGACCTCGTCTGGGTAGGAAACTGGGGTGATGATGAGCGAACAAAAGAACTGCACGAATTTCTCATCAACCCCGTAAAAGAATTGAATTTAAAAGCAAAGGTGTATGGTGTGCGGTATCCGCCGGAAGCCATCCGGGCACTTGCCGACTCAGGAATTGAATACGGGGGCTGGCTTCCGAATTATAAAGTACCCGAAGTATTTGCGAAGTATAGGTTCACGGTTCACGTGCCGCGTGGTCCTTATGTAAAAACATTGCCGGGTATTCCAACAATCCGTCCTTTCGAAGCGCTGGCCTGCGGTATCCCCATGATTTCTGCACCCTGGAGCGACGCCGAACAACTTTTTACGATAGGTAAAGATTTCCTGATGGTGAATGATGGTGAAGAAATGATGAGGGCAATACAATCGTTGTTAACCGGAGACATTGGTGATCAACTTGCGCAACATGGACTGGAAACGATTTCCAGCAGGCATACCTGCGCACACCGGGTAGACCAGCTGCTGAATATCTGTGAAGAATTACGAATAAACAACTTGTCAACTCAACTCGAAGCATCATGAAGTTTGCATTTTTCGGATCAAGTCTTGTATCAGCGTACTGGAATGGTGCGGCCACTTATTACCGGGGAATTATCAAAGCCATGCATGAACGTGGCCATGAAATTACTTTTTATGAACCCGATGCTTACGACAGGCAGAAAAACCGCGATATAGATGATCCTGAATATGCCACCGTCCGTGTTTACGACGCCAATGAAGAGTCAGTGGCGAAAGTTCTTGAAGAAGCTCGTGAAGCAGATGTCCTGGTGAAAACCAGCGGTGTTGGTGTGCTCGATCAGTTCCTGGAAGAAGAAGTATTGAAGCTGCAGGATGAAAACCGGTTCGTTATTTTCTGGGATGTTGATGCTCCCGCAACTCTCGACAGGGTGAAGAATGATTCGGAGGACTATTTCAGAAAATTGATTCCGCAATTCGATCTTGTGCTTACTTATGGCGGCGGGGATCCTGTGGTGTCAACTTACAAGTCGTTCGGTGCACGCCATTGCTTCCCGATTTACAATGCACTCGATCCTTTAACGCATCACCCCGTTGCAGCTGATGCGCGTTTTGAAGGAGACCTGGCATTTCTCGGTAACAGGCTGCCCGATCGCGAGAAACGTGTTGAAGAATTTTTTCTGAATGTAGCTGCCGACATGCCGCAGACCAAATTCATCCTGGGCGGTAGCGGATGGCAGGACAAACCTATGCCCGGCAATGTTAATTATATCGGGCACGTATACACGAAAGATCACAATGCTTTAAACTGTTCACCAAAGGCAGTGTTGAATATCAGCCGCGACAGCATGGCGAGTTATGGTTTTTCACCGGCTACCCGTGTGTTTGAGGCGGCAGGAGCAGGTGCATGTATTATCACCGATTACTGGCTGGGTATCGATTTCTTTTTTGAACCAGGAAAGGAAATCCTGGTAGCAAGGTCTGGCGCTGAAGTAAAAGAAATTCTTTCCGGACTTACTCAGGAAAAGGCACGTGCAATCGGCGATGCTGCATTGCAAAAAGTATTGGCGAAACATACTTACTTCAACCGCGCTATTGAACTTGATGCATTGCTCGAAAAATACCTGGTACGCGAAAATATAGGTGCATGAAACATGAAAAACTTGATATTGTAATTCTGGGACTCTCGATTACATCTTCATGGGGGAACGGACATGCAACAACATTTCGTGGATTGGTAAAGGAACTCGACAGGAACGGACACAAGGTTACATTCCTGGAAAGGGATGTGCCATGGTATGCGTCGAGCCGCGACTTACCCGACCCACCCTATTGCAAAAACTATCTATACAACAACCTGGATGATCTCAGGCAGAGATTTCACACGATTGTTCGTGAAGCCGACCTGGTCATTGTCGGTTCATATGTACCGGATGGAGTTGCAGTTGGTAATTGGGTAGTTGAATCTGCTGAAGGTATTACTGCATTCTACGATATTGACACACCCGTAACGCTCGCGAAGCTGAGGAATAAAGATTACGAATATCTGCATCCGGACCTTATTGCACGATATGGAATTTATCTCTCATTTTCCGGCGGCCCCATTTTGACAACCCTGCAAAAAGAATACGGCTCCCCGATGGCACGCCCGTTTTATTGTTCGTTTGACCCGGCGTTATATTTTCCGGAGCAACAGGAGACAAAGTGGGATCTTGGATACCTCGGAACATACAGTGCCGACAGGCAGCCACCGCTAACCAACCTGATGCTTGATGCAGCAGAAAAACTTAGTGATGGAAGGTTTGTTGTTGCAGGACCTCAATATCCTGAAGATATCAGTTGGCCCCCGAATGTTGAACGTATACATCATCTGCCACCTGCAGAGCACAGGAAGTTTTACAATAGCCAGCGATTTACAATGAACATTACACGCGACGATATGATTCGTGCGGGGTATTCGCCGAGCGTCAGGCTGTTTGAGGCTGCAGCCTGTGGCACTCCCATCATTAGCGACTATTGGGAAGGAATAGAGAGCATATTCGAACCTGGTTCTGAGATATTGATCAGCCGGTCGGCCGATGATACTACACGTTACCTCCGCGAGATCAGTGAAGAAGAAAGAAGAGCACTTGGTACCGCAGCACGCAACCGGGTGATGACCAACCATACGGCAGCTCATCGGGCCCAGGAACTTGAAAATTATTACAGCGAAGCGGTACGCGACATCAAGGAACAAGCAGCGATCCGGCAACAATAGATGCTGCAGGGGTTCGCAACACTAATCGTAACTTTGAATTGCGGGTGAGAAAGCCCTCTGCCTTCTGCTTCTGCCTTCCTTATTCAAACAAACTCGTCTGCCTGTTCTTCTTCCATATAAACGGGCGGAAGTTAATTGTTCCGTTCTGCGTTTGCCAGGCGAGCTGCTGCAGCATGCTGGCCACTTCGGGTGTGTACTGGCTTTTATGACAATTGTGCGATGCCTTTGCTTTTGCCAGGTCTGCTTCGCTTATTTTTATCCTTACTGGAAGATAGCTGCTATCAACGGTTGCAACGGGAGCACCTGCTGGCATGGTGCCGGTAATTAGTTCGGGATAAAAAAGGTTACCGGGTTTGCCCCACACTTTGCTGGCAAACACTTCACTTACGATGGCCCCAACCAGGCGGTGATCAGGATGGCTTGTCCAACCCGAAGGTCCCCACGTAATTACTACATCAGGTTTCAATTCTGTAAATAAACGTGCAACTTTATTCCGGATAGTATCAAACGAAGCCTGTATGGGTTCAAATCCCTCCTGTGCGCGCATCTGATCGTGCACGCCCATCATTATGGGTGGTTTGGCTCCCAACTCACCTGCCGCGCAGGCCATTTCCCGGGCACGAACGGCCGCTAAAGTATCGCCGCCCGGAATCTTTGCATGTTCCGTTGTTCCATATCTTCCATCTGTGGCCACAGCCAGGTACACTGTTGCACCTGCCGCTGCATACTTCGCCAACACCGGCCCCACGGTAATTTCATCATCGGGATGGGCAAAAACGGCAAGTATCACTTTTCCGGATTGCGCGAACACACCTGAAGACATCGAAATAGAAATTAGCAGTAGCAGGAAACGGTGCATAAAATAGGTTTCGTGTAAATACGACGCGATGAAGATATTTCCTACCTAAGGTAAGAAGTGAATTGTGAATAGTGAATGGGCAATGGGGAAAGTTTTTGATCGTTCACTGCGAGCGAATAACTTCGGTAACCTAAGAATATATTATGGCGGGCAACAACAACGTACACGACTTTATTTGCTATGGCGAGTTGCTGTGGGATTTACTTCCCTCAGGAGCCAAACCTGGTGGTGCCCCGATGAACGTGGCCTTTCATCTAAAAAAACTGGGACATAATCCGGCAGTAATTACACGTGTGGGGCCTGATGAACGAGGCAAAGAAATCGTTTCAATTCTCAGAGATAAAAATATTACGACCGATTTTGTTCAAACAGACCCGCAATTGCCTACAGGCATCGTCCATGCCATGCCGAATGAGCATCATGAAATGACGTACGATATAGTTGCTCCTGCGGCATGGGATAACATCGAATGGGATAGTGCATTCAGCCGGATATTTGATGCATCAAATTATCTTGTTTTCGGCAGCCTCATATGCAGAAACAATCGCTCGCGCGATACTTTATTTCAGCTTATTGAAATGGCTTCAAATAAAGTATTAGACATTAATCTCCGGCCCCCTCATTATAACAGGCAATTACTGACAGAACTTTTAACAAAGGCAGATGTAGTAAAGCTAAACCGCGATGAACTAGATCTCGTGTCACGTTGGAATTCTGACGTTTCAGGAGACGAAGACCAGGTAAAAAATGTTCAGGACACCTTCAAAATCCCAAACATCATCGTTACCCTCGGAGGAAAAGGTGCAATGATGAATATTGAAAGCAAGTTTTTCCGCCACCCGGGATACAATATTGTTGTGGAAGATACTGTTGGTAGTGGCGATGCTTTCCTGGCGGCGCTGCTTTCGGGATTAATAAAAAACAAACCTGCCGGTGAATGCCTTTCATTCGCCTGCGCAATCGGCGCGCTGGTCACGTCTAAAAAAGGCGCATGGCCCGACTATGACATTTCGGAAACAAAGCTGCTGAAGGAACACAATAAATAGGTCGGCAAACGGCAATATAGAGCGGAGAACGGAGAACGAATGAAAAGGCCTAAGGCATAGGGCATAAGGCATAAGGCAAATTAGAACGGAGAACGATTGAAAGGGTGGAGGGCGGAGGATGGAGGGCGGTAATCGGAGAAAGTTCTCCGTTCCCCGTTCTCCGTTCTCCGTTCTCCGCTCTCCGTTCTGTTTTTAAAATTCCCATCCTACTTTCAGCGACAGTCGCCGAAAGCTATAGTCAATGGTTTCATTTGGTGTTGGACAAGGTGGAAAATCGCACCACCAGATCACTCCATCGATCTTTTCCCTGGCCTTTTTCACTGAGTATCCCATATTGAGCAATACAGCGTCTTTCTTGTTTCTAAGGCCGATGCGATATCCCATACTTGCTTCATAAAACGGACGCGGGGAAAAGTCTCCTTTACTATAATAATTTGCCCAGTTCCCGGTTGTCTCATCCCACACCCAATTATACCCGGCGTTTACACTTGCAAAAAAAGTACGTTCACAGGAGCAGAAATTTTTTGTGGCCGACAAAAACAAGGGTACGGATCTGAAGAAGTAATAATCGAGACCGGTTCCGATTCCAGCGTACCATGTATTGGCAAACTTTATCCCGTGAATTGTCTGTATCTGAAAACGGGACCTCTCCGATCCTTCCAGCAAACCGACATAATTTTGCGACCCGTAATTATTTTTTTTCTGTGCGGCTACGGTCAGTGAAGCAAACCACAGGATAAACAGCAATACATATAATTTCATACAGCGCACGGGTTATTTTACAGAGGTACGTATTACACTTAGTTCCCCAACTTCCGGAAAGTTATTGTAGTCATACTGATAGATTCCCTCCTTTGCAACCACAATAAGTTTGTTGTTCCATGCAATTACATCATGGGGTTCCAGGTGGTCAAATTGTCTTACAAGTTTGATGTTTCTCACATCGGCAGCATCAAAAATTTTCAAACCATCTGTTCCATCGCACACGAACAACAGATCCCCATCTTTCGCGAGACCGGACGGGCTGGTAAGCGGATAGGATTTAATTAGTGCAGGCGAAGACAGATTTGTTACGTCCAGAACGTCCAGCTGATTGATTGTTCCACGGCATGTAGTTCCGGCGCGGAGGGTAACGAATGCATGTTCACCATCAGTAATTACCGGGTCGCATGCGGTTGCATGCTGAAAGCTTCCTGCTTCCCTGGGGTTTGATGGATCCGAAACATTGTAAATAAACATTCCCGATTGCGATCCGATAAACAGATGCCCGCCAAATGGGTACAGTGTTTCGATAACAGCCGCGAATGGTATGGTTGATTTCAATTGTGGATCCGCGCCATTTGAAATATCAACAGCGTGTAACGACGACGCTGCAGCGATCGCATACAGAAAGTTGTTTATGATGGAGAAACGCGCCGTAGAACCCGCAAGTCCCGGAATGTAATTACCCTTCGAGTTAGACTCAGCAACAAATTGACCGCCTGCGCTGGCGTAAGCAACAATCGGAAAATCCACTTCGTAAACTACTGTATCCTTAGCTTGCCATCCCACAATTACATAAGCCGTATCGAAAGGGGGGCCGAATTCGAACGACCTTTTCGGAAAAACATTCCGGATCGTCTTCAGCAGCTTTGCATTTTCCGGATTTGTAATGTCAATTGCCACGAGTTCATCGTACATGTCGGCATAAAGAATATTCCCATTTACTGCAATATCGATATTGCCGGGAATCGGAATAAACGATACCTGCCTGGGTTGAGCAGGATTCATATTATCGATAATATGCACGCCCTTGTCGGGCTCATTTACAAAGAGATACCGACCCTTGATAAACAATTTCCCTATATTCCCGACAGGTGTAGGATTTTCACTCCGGATATTTTTCAATACAGTAGTCCGAAGTTCAAAAACGGGCTTCATCAACGTATATGTTCTTGACACTTTATCCTTAATACAGGAAGACAGCAGTGTAGTAAATGCCACCACAATGATTGTGGCAACACCTGGCAACCAACGTTTCATGGCAAAGATTTATTCGTTGACAACGGGTGCCTTAAAACCGTTGTATGTAGTTGCCTGTTTTTTAAATGTATTGTCAAACGGCTGCCAGAGGGGATCGCGTTCGTTGGGCTCGAGATTAATGTTCCAACGCACATGCGAAAGAACTGATTTTGCTTTGTCGAATTGAAATACACTCCAGGGTACTTCACCGGGATTGTATTTTACCTGTTGCTGGTTAAGCCATTTGCCGGATGCAAGATTTTCGATTATGTCTCTGAACGGAGTATAGTCAGTGTACAACGAACGATAGACAGGCTGATTTCCCGCAACCGTTATTTTAAGCACCGCATGAACAGGCATCGCAAATGAATTTTTTCCATTATTGACGCTGAAGCTTGCTTTTTTCTCTCCATTTACCAGAACTTCTACGTCAAGCTTCTTACTATACGGGAGGCCATCTATATTAAATGACGCATTCACCTGCGAAATCAATGGAGAGGGATCAGCACTTGATGAATTCCGGAAGTAAAATGGGCTTGTAATTGCCACGTCGCTATTCGTGCCAATTGAGTCGTATTGATTCGCCTCTTGTTTTAAGCAATATTTCATCACATCCAGCATTTCCGGATCACTCCAGGCGCGACGGCCATATACTTTCACCACATACCAGCTGTTGGTGTTCTCTTTAATTGTAAGTGAATTGTTGAAAGTTCGTTTACGCTCCTTCCGCAGATCCCAAAGTTTGTGAATTTTGCCATTTCTGAAAATTACTACGTACGATAAGTAATCATCCTGTTCTCCCGAAGCATATGCTTCGATATTCAACGTTTGTTCCTTTCCGTTAGCTGGCACAACATCGCCTGGCTGCAACGTATTTCCGATCCGGGCAAATACAATTGGCCCTGAGGTTACAAACGTGTGTCCTTTCTTTACAGCCTCGCGAATCTTATCCATCGATATCTTGCCTTCAACATTGAAATACGTACGCATCGATCCATAATAGAACTTGTCGCCGCGATTGTATCCTCCATCCAGTTCCGACACCGGGGTCACCCGATATCCCTGGTTCAACACATTAAACCATAAATTCTGGTAATAGTAATGATCGCGATTGTATCCCATCACCACCTGTGCATCCCATACTTTGCCGGCAAGTAATCCAAAGGGAATGTAAGCTGCAACATTGGTGACGTATTTTTCAATTTCTCCTCTTTTCTGCCACCACCACGATGTTGGATGCGCAATCACCGCAAGTCCGCTATCAAATTTTTTCAGGCGCTGTACCACTTCCACATCGGGTATCTGCGGAAATTTTAAAGAATCGAATGTCCAGCTGGTACCCTGTTCCGATTGATAGTAGTGGTTTTCATAAGTCGTATCCATCGTATTGTCAAACAGGCCTTCTGTACTCACCTGGCCCAGCCACCAGGTATGTCCCGTTCTATACTTTGGCATTTCTGACCCATAATAAAGAAGAAAATTGTCGTCGCTGAATTTTGCGTACCCTTCACGCCAGTTGTCGTCGTTGTAACCGGCCCATCCCTGGGAGGTACACATAAAATCAATACCCTGCGCAACGCACACCTGCTTCACTGTGTCGAGCATCAATGTATCGCGTTTTACATCGGTATACAGGTGGTCATGTCCGTCTCCATTAACCCAGCCACGCTCCTTTAAAGGATACCACCGTTTAAGTTTGAATGTTACTTCCTTCGATTTACCGGAACCAACCTGCACCGTTGTTGAAGATGAGACATAATCAATACCGCGGTAAGCGCTTACCTTATACAATCCGGGTTTTACAGGAAGTGAAAACTTTCCATCCAATTCGGTGAATATCCCCGGGAGTTTCTGATAGAATGACTTTACCACGTTACCCTGCTCATCTGTCACAACAATCCTTCCCGGCAATGGCTTGTTATTACTGCTATCCAATATCTGTCCGCTGATTATGGCACCATTCCCTGTACCCTGCTGCGCGTGCAATTGTATACCCAGGCCGATTGTTAAACCGATAAGCAGGCAAACGTTTTTGTACTTCACGCCGATGTATTTAAGATGATCACACCAGCTGCATTTTCTCAGGATCCCAGTTGATGATCTTATTCTGAAAGTAGCTGTCGTTGCATGCAAGGCATGGTGCCGCCGCCCTGAAGCCAAACACTGCATCCTGAACAACAGGTTTTCCCGTGCGCATGCTTTCGAAGAAATTACTCAGGTGTGCCACATCGCCATCAAAATCATCTGGCGCCGCATATGTGATATCATCCAGCACTTTTGCCTTTTCATCTTCGGGTTTGTATTTTTTGCGATGTTCTTCTTTCAGTTTTGCCTGCATTGCTTCCGGAAAGGTGAACAATGAATCCCATCCACCAATTGTAGGAGCAGTGGGCATCTTTCTTCTTTTCACAGTTACTCTCTCACTTCCGATAAACATAGCTCCGTCGGAACCGATGATTTTCGTGTATCCTCCATCTCCTTCACCACTTACAAAGTTTACCTGCAGAGATACCTGGAAGGGAGGATGTTCAGGCGACTCCGGATACTGAAGCAAAGCACTCATAACGTCCGGTACGTTTCGTCCATCTTTCCAGTACGTAAGGTCTCCGACAGAAAAAATCTTATCAGGTCCTTTGGATCCGGTAATAAAATGCAGCGCACTGAGCATGTGTACATACAAGTCTCCTGCCATTCCGGTTCCGAATTCCCGATAATTTCTCCACCAGAAAAATTTCTTTTTATCAAAAGGTTCTTTCTTTTTCAACGTAGATGCGTAACGGTCCCAGTCGACTGTAGTAGCTGATGCATCAGGCGGAATGGTATATTCCCACGCCCCACTTGGGCTCTGGCGATTATTAACGCAAACCACGGAGTTGATCTTCCCGATTACTCCCTGCTTCAACAATTCTTTTGCTTTTGCAAATCCCAGTGCGCTGGTGCTCTGACTTCCTACCTGCAGTACTTTTTTCGTTTCCTGTTGCGCTTTTATCACGTCCCATCCCTGTGAAATAAGGTGTACCATGGGTTTTTCCAGGTACACGGCTTTCCCTTTTTTCAATGCATCAATTGCAATACGACTATGCCAGTTGTCGCTGGTTCCGATAATCACAGCATCTATATCCGGTCTGTCGAGAATCTCATGGTAGTTCCTGGTTGTGAACAGGTGATTGCCATAAACCTCTTTGCAACGCACCAGGCGTCCATCATATAAGTCGGCACAGGCAATGAGTTCAACACCCGGTACTTTAAGCGCAGCATCCACGTCGTGACGACCCTGGATACCCATTCCGATTCCGGCGATCCGGATTTTGTCGTTTGCCGAATATATTTTCGGACTGCGCATTATCTCCGTTCTTGCTGCAGCTTCGAACGAACTGAAATTTCCTGCTGTTAACAAGGCAGCAGTTCCACCCAGCTGCCTGATAAACTTTCTTCTGCCAGACATGATATTTTTATTTTAAGATTTTCAAACAGCACACAATTATCTGACTCTCATTTCCACCCAATCCAATCCCGCGAAAGGCGTCGGTGCATTATCCCCGCTTTTAAATACAAAATGCAGGTTGGTGAAATTCTCAATCTGCTTTAGCGGCAGTGTAACTTCCTGAAAACGCGGATTGTTTATATCCGTGGTCGGAATAGCTGCTTTGCCAAGTAATGGTCCATCCTTCGTTCCCGCATGTATTTCAACAAAAGTGTTTTCGCGGAGCGATGCCATTTTCAACGTGACCGATGCGATGCCTGTCATATCCACGCTATCGAGACGGATTACGCTTCCACTTTCAATTTCGCTTACGAAAGTTACGTCGGTGCCATCGATATGTCTCACCGATAACTTTTTCTCAAAAGTCATGTCTTCTGCCTGCACCCGTGGGCTTCTCAAAACCAGCATAGCAGAATTCGTAAGACTGTTTACAGCAGCGGCACCTTTATCCGTATAGCTTGCGCGCATAACATAAAATCCTGATCCCTTTGCCTGATTACCGACGTTGAGATTCCCTGCGAGGGGAAGCCCTTTTGCCTGGTCATTTACCGCAAGTATGTATTTCACCATTTCCACCGCCTCATCTTTTGAGTGTTGCGGGTGAGCTGCCATCATATTTTTGCCCCAGTTGCCATTTCCTCCCTTGAGTATTTTCCCCGCAAGGTCATCAACCACATTCTTGCCTTTATAACGGTCTGCTATAGCCGAATATGAAGGCCCTATGGATGTTTCCCTGATATTGTGACAGGTTTTGCAATCACTGTTTTCCAAAAGGTTCTTCCCGCGGATGTATTTTATACTTCCCGCAAGCTGTGCATTCGACGCAAGAAGTGCAAGGTCTTTCCCTTCACCCAGGTAATCGAATGATACAAAGACGTCTGACGCATTAATTCCGTTGGCTACGCTGCCATCTTCTTTATCATCAACAGAAACCTGGTAATTGATTTTACCGCCTCCGAAGTAGAAAGAACGATTTGTGCCCGGAGTATTGATGGCAACTACAGGCATCTCATTACCTGCCTGAACCATAACGCTTACGGTAGACGATTTGCCTTCTTTGTCCATTACTTTCAATACGGGCTTATAGGTGCCGGGTTTAGAATAGGTAACCGTTGCTTCATCGCCATTGATCTCGTGTATATCACTTCCCGGGAACTCCCAGGCGTACGACAAAACATCGTTCCTGTCGGCGTCAAACGATTGTTTGGCAGAAAGCTTAACAGTAAGTGGAACAGCACCAACAGATTTGTCGGCGTTCAGTTTTGCCACTGGTTCCCGGTTATCAGCGATGTAGGTGATTTTCACGAGTCGCGAATCCGGGTTATGTTCAAAATAATTGGCACCGTACTGAAGCACGTACATCGAACCATCAGGACCAAACTTCATGTCGATGGGTTTGTACCATTCCTGGCCGGGAATAAAAGGTTCTATAGTGGCCAGGTTCCAGTCTTCATCAAATCAAACAACTTTCACCCAGCTCCTGGCCCATTCGTAAATGAACAATTTGCGGTCGTAGTA
>JAFAGE010000201.1 GCA_023423015.1 Bacteroidota bacterium | reverse complement strand
GTTGTGATCCGTGTGCACGGTTCATCCAAACCAGGTCTTCATCAAAAAACGACTGCACGCCTATACTCAGGCGGTTAATACCAGATTGTTTCCATTGAATCACTTTTTCGGCACTGATGTCGTCGGGGTTGGCTTCGAGTGTAAGCTCGGCATCGGCAGCCATGGAAAACTGCGAATTCACCGCCTGCAGAATAGCAGCAATTTGTTCGCTGGAGAGCAGTGAAGGCGTACCACCTCCGAAATAGATGGTGGTTACCGTTTGGGAGGCAAGATAATCCCGCTGTATTTCAATTTCTCTCAATAAAGCCGCGATAAAATCGTTTTGAAGGCTCAATGTGGTGGAAAAATGAAAATTACAGTAGTGGCAGGCCTGTTTGCAAAAGGGAATATGTACGTATATACCAGCCATTGTTCCTGTAACTTTAAAAGCAAATGGCGAAGGTAAATCCATATCCCAAGATTCTCGGGCTTATACTGCTGTTGTTTACAGCTACTTTCCCTGCCGCCGCCCAATACCAGCTTCGAATTCAACATGCCGACGAAGGAACTGCTGCAAAACTCACTTCATTACGCCTCAATACCAGTTTCGCGAACAAATCTCTTTGCGAGCAATACGTCAACAAGCTACCAGCTTTGTTGCTTACCAAAGGTTATCCCAATGCGTCAATCGATAGCGTTCGTTTTGATACCTCTTCCGCGTTCTGTCAACTTTATGTAGGTGAGCCTTTGCGCCACTTCTCGCTAACCGGCGACTCGTTGAGCAAGCCGTTTCTTCATCTCGCCACATTGAGCCGCACAAACAGAAAAGTGGCAGATCCGGTACAACTCGAAACCATCAGGCAGAATATCCTTAATAACCTTGAAAACAACGGTTATCCATTTGCATCGGTTTCGCTCGACAGCATTTCATTTTCTGCCGACACGATGTTTGCTTCTGTGAAGGTTGATAAAGGACCACTGTATAAAATCGACAGCATCCGTAATATGGGCACTGCATCCATCTCGCCCGGATACCTGCAGCAATATCTCGGAATTAAGAATGGCAGTATCTATAAAAAGGAAAAATTGCAGATGGTGAGCCCGCGTTTGCGCGAGGTCGCATTTCTGAAAGAAACCCAACCATGGAATATGTCGTTGCTCGGAACAGGATCTGTGCTGAACGTGTACCTGGAGCCTAAGAAAAGCAGCGAGGTGAACGTGTTGATCGGTTTGCTGCCTGCAAACCAGCAGCTGGAAGGAAACAAGATGCTGGTTACCGGCGAAGCCAACATCAACCTGCGCAATGCACTCGGAGGCGGTGAAACCATCGGCCTCAACTGGCAACAGATCCAGGTGAAGTCGCCCCGGTTGAACATTCTCTTCCAGCAGCCATATCTTTTTGGTTCACCCTTCGGAATGAACTTCAACTTCGACCTCTTCAAAAAAGATTCTTCGTTTGTAAATATCGGGTTGCTGCTGGGTGCATCGTATGCAATGTCAGCCTCGCAAACGGGAAGTGTATTTATTCAGCGGCTGAATACAAACCTGCTTTCTGTAGATACGTTTCGTATAAAATCTTCGCGCCGGTTGCCATCCGAAGCCGATGTCAGCTCGGTGAACGTTGGTATCACTTATGATATCTTCACAACCGATAACAGATTCAATCCACGCCGGGGCAGCGAGTTGAGCGTAACCTCATCTGCCGGAACAAGAAATATCCGCAAGAACAATGTTATTGTAAAACTTTACGATTCGGGAAACCCGGAATTCGATTTCAATTCACTTTACGATACTTTCCAGCTCCAAAGCTACCAGTTTCGGTTACGGGTGAAAGCGGCAAAATACTTTCCGCTCAGTAAGGCTTCTACATTGAAGACCGCCATTAATGGTGGATGGTTCAATAGTCCGAATGTGTTCCGGAACGAGTTGTTCCAGATCGGTGGATATAAATTGCTGCGCGGTTTTGATGAAGAGAGCATATTTGCATCAGCATTTGCCGTGGCTACAGCGGAGTACCGCTACCTGATCGGGCAGAATTCATTCCTTGCTGCTTTTGTTGATTATGGAATGTCTGAAAACAGGTCTGTTACAGTAAACAGCTCAAACTCATTTATCGGCGCCGGCCTGGGCATGGCATTCGAAACCAGGGCCGGCATCTTTAATATAACGTATGCGGCAGGTAAGCGCGACGATCAGAAGTTTAACCTGCGACAGTCGAAGATTCACCTCGGTTACGTGAATTATTTTTAAAAAAATTATTTTTGTGGTCCCAAATCATTCTGTTTGAAATACCTCGCCCTCGTAACCCTTATTCTGACAGGTCTTTTTTATAATGCTCCGGCCCAGAATGTGAATGATAGCGCGGCGCGTGCAGCGGCTGAGCGGGTTCGGGTGGCAGATTCAATAAAGAGGGAACAAAGGGCAAAAGACAGTATCCTGCGGGAAAGCCAGCGACTGGCAGATTCTACAACAAAGGCTATAGCAGCGCGAAGGCAGGAAATAATCTCGAATGTGCAGCTGGCATTAAAACAACATCCAACCTTATCGTTTGGAAAGCCGTCTGTTATCAGAACTATCGAGTTCAGGAAGCGGGAAAGTAATGAAGGATTATTCTACTTTTTTGTAGGGCTCGTATTATATATCGCGTTGATGCGCGTTATATTCTATAAATATATAAGCACAATGTTCACTCTGTTCTTCCGGGCCACCCTGCGACAGCAACAATTACGGGAGCAATTGCTCCAGGCTCCGTTGCCCGCCCTGCTCATGAACATCTTCTTCGTAGTGAGCATTGCCACCTGGCTAACCCTGGTGATGCAACACAACGGTCTCAATGTTACCGGGAATTTCTGGGCCGATCTTCTCTATGCAATATTGCTTATTGCTGGTATTTATCTCGTCAAGTACGTGTTTCTCAATATAGTAGGTTGGATACTGGGATTTTCGGGTGTGTCCGACACGTATATTTTTATCGTATTCCTCATCAATAAGATGATCGGGATCTTCATCCTGCCCTTTGTGGCACTCCTGGCTTTTCCAACTCCGGGGCTGGTGCCTGTGGTGCTGATGATGTCGTATATATTGTTAGGCGGGATGTTATTCTACCGGTTTATGATATCGTACCGGCCGGTACGATCCGAAATAAAACTAAGCCGTTTACATTTTTTTATTTACCTTTGCGCCTTCGAAATAGCACCCCTATTGTTGATTTACAAGGTGTTATTGGAATTCGCGGGTAAGAGTATATAAACCAAATCCATACTTGACAAATATGGTCAAAAACGGGGTAAACAACAACGTCGCCTCAAAGGGAGTCAGGAACATCCTGATTACGCAGCCGAGACCCGATACGGAAAAGTCACCCTACTTCGAGCTTGCCAGGAAGTACGATGTTTCACTTGACTTTCATCCGTTTATCCGGGTTGAAGGCATCACGGCGAAGGATTTCAGAAAACAAAAGATTGAGATATCCAGCTTTACGGCGGTAATCTTTACCAGCCGTAATGCGATAGATCATTTCTTCAGAATGTGCGAAGAAATGAAGGTGAATGTTTCGCAGGATACCAAATACTTCTGCATCACTGAAGCAGTTGCCCTTTACCTGCAGAAATTCATCCTCTACCGGAAAAGAAAAGTGTTTTATGGCTCTGATGGATCGAATAAAAGTATGTTCGACGCCATCAACAAGCACAAGGAAAACGAACGCTTTCTCTATCCCTGCTCCGAAAACCAGCAGGACAATGAAATAGTGAACTGGCTGAAGACAAACAACTGCGGTTTCGCCACTCCATTTATGTACCGCACCATCAGCAACGATGTTCGCGACATCCTCGGTAAAAAGAATTACGACATCATCTGCTTTTTTACACCCAGCGGAGTTAAAAGTTTGCTGGATAGTTTCCCTGGCTTCAGTCAGAACGGAACCCGCCTCGGTGCTTTCGGTAACAACACCTCCAAAGCAATAGAGCAGGCCGGCTTCACACTCGACATTATTGCCCCTCAGCCGCAGGCGCCCTCAATGGTTGCTGCACTCGAGCAATACCTCGCAACCAAAGTGAAAAAGAAATAATTAACGCTGAATTTTAGCGTGGTTTCTCTAGCGCGATCTTTGCTACATTGCCGGTATGCCGAACAGATTAATCAATGAAACAAGCCCCTACCTTCTTCAGCATGCGCATAATCCGGTAGACTGGTATCCGTGGGGCGAAGAGGCATTCCAAAAAGCGATTACAGAAGACAAACCCGTGTTGGTAAGCATCGGCTATGCCGCCTGCCACTGGTGTCATGTGATGGAGCGTGAAAGTTTCGAAGACGAAGAAACCGCCGCGCTCATGAACGAAAAGTTCGTCAACATCAAGATTGACCGCGAAGAACGACCCGATCTCGACCAGATATATATGGACGCCGTGCAGGCCATTGCAGGCAACGGCGGATGGCCGCTCAACGTGTTCCTCACTCCGGATAAAAAGCCTTTTTATGGTGGCACCTATTTTCCACCTAAACCGGTATTTAATCGCGCATCCTGGCGCGACGTGCTCACAGGAGTTTCTGATGCATACATCAACCGCCGGCACGTAATAGATACGCAGGCGAATAGTCTTACAGAACAGCTCGAGCAGTCCAATAATTTCGGAATACACATCCATGGAGAACTGTCGGAAAAAATATTTGATGATCACGGCCTCGACCTGATGTTCGACAGTGCTATCAAAACTGCGGATCCGATATACGGAGGATTTGGACGGGCACCAAAGTTTCCACAAACATTCACTATACGCTTTCTCCTGCACCACTACTTCTTCACGAAAAATGAGAAAGCGCTTCACCAGGCCTGCCTGAGCCTCGACAAAATGATTGATGGAGGAATAAATGACCAGTTGGGAGGAGGGTTTGCGCGATATTCCACGGATGAGCAGTGGCTTGCGCCACATTTCGAAAAAATGTTATACGACAACGCTTTGCTTGCAATCGCCATGAGCGAAGCATATCAAATAACACAAAACGAAAAATATCGGGAAAGCATCGTTGCCACGCTTGATTTTATTGAGCGCGAAATGATGTCGGCTGAAGGTGGATTTTATTCTGCCTTAGATGCAGACAGCGAAGGAGTTGAAGGTAAATTTTATGTGTGGCAGAAAGACGAGATTGAAGCAGTACTGGGAGAGGGGGCAGACCTGTTTTGCAGGTACTATGATGTAACGGAAGCCGGAAACTGGGAGCACACGAATATTTTGCGGGTAACGCTTCCGATGGAAGAGTTCGCACGTAATAATAACCTGGAACTGGCGGAAGTAGAATCGATCATTGCGGGTGGCAAAGAAAAATTACTTCTTGCGCGTGCAAAAAGGGTGCGGCCGCTCACCGACGATAAGATCATTTTAGGCTGGAACGCGTTGATGAACACTGCATACTGCAAAGCATTTGCGGCCACGGGAATTGAGAAATACCGCATCATTGCGCAGCGCAATATGAGTTTTTTGCTGGAAAAATTCGAAGATTGCAGTTCCGGTGCATTCTTTCATACATATAAAAGAGAAGCAAAGTTTCCTGCTTTTCTCGACGATTATGCGCAGCTGATACAGGCGTTGATACATCTGCAGGAGATAACGGGAGATGCATCATACATCGAAATGTTAAAAACTTTGGTAAAATGGTGTATTGATCATTTCAGTGAAGCTGAAACAAACTATTTTTATTACACGAATGATCAGCAGAAAGATGTTGTGGTGAGAAAGAAGGAATTGTACGACGGTGCCGTACCGTCTGGCAATTCACAAATGGCATGGAATTTATATTACTCTGGAATCTTATTTGATAACGCGGATTGGAAGAAAAGGGCTGTAGTAATGTGCTCCGGTTTAAAAGATGTGGTTCAGAAATATCCTGGTTCTTTTGGTGTATGGGCGATGTTAATGCAGGCCATGTCAAAAGGAGTTCCGGAAATTGCCATAGTCGGTGGTAACCTGGACGCAACGCTGCGCGAACTTCTACGAACTTTTATCCCCTTCCGAATATTACAACCGTCACCCTCCGAAAACCCGGACTACCCGTTGCTGGCCGGAAAACGTTCCACCACACCGCCGTTGATCTACCTATGCAAAGACTATTCTTGTCAATCGCCTGTAAATGAGGTTTCTGACTTCAGAAAAATGCTTTTTGGGATGTTTAAAGAATGATGTCGGATAATGCGACCGGAATACAATATTTCGGGTTCCGCCTCCGTTTAGTCCTTTGGCTGATCGTGGTTATTTGCAGTTTTAAATTTAAATTCTAAACTTGTGATGAAGTCGGTGTCAAAAATTAGTTGCCCAATACCCGCTAATATTATGAAAATGAAAAACCTGTCCGCGTTTTTAATCCTCGCTGTAGCCCTGACTGCAGTTAGTTGCGGCAAACTTTTGAAGAAGTCGTCGAAGGGATTACCGAATGACGGTCAGCTTCATGGCGTTGCTCCTGGAAGCAAGTACAACCTCACCAAGCCCCCCGGTATGGTGTATATCCCACCCGGAACCTTTCACATGGGTCCGAGCGATGAAGACGTAAACTTTGCCTACACCGCACGTAACAAGCAAATATCCATCAATGGCTTCTGGATGGATGCTACCGAAATCACGAACAACGAATACCGCCAGTTTGTAAACTGGGTACGCGATTCAACTGCAGCCGTGCTCATGCAACTGGGTAAAGAGGTAGACGGCCGTTTCGCGATCGACTGGAAAAAAGCACAGACGATCAAGTGGAGCGACAAATCGACCATCGAAAAAGTTGACCAGATGATCCTTTCTCCTGAGAACAGGATTTTTGGTAAGAAAGATATCGATCCTCAAAAACTGATTTACCATTCCGAAACTTTCGACCTGAAAGAAGCGTCGAAAAGAGAGAATGCAAACAAGCCCCGTTCGATGTTTATCATCAAGCGCGACGAGCGGATTTATCCCGACACACTTGTGTGGATCCGCGATTTCAGCTACTCATACAACGAACCGGCAACCAAAAGATACTTCTCGCATCCTGCATTTGGTAACTACCCTGTGGTTGGTGTAAACTGGAAACAGGCTACTGCCTTCTGCGAATGGAGAACTCATTACCTGAACTCTTTCCTCGAGTCGAAGAAGAGAACCACTGAATCAGATTTCCGCCTGCCTACAGAAGCTGAGTGGGAATACGCAGCACGTGGTGGCCGCTCACAGTCGATGTTCCCCTGGGGTAACTATTACCTGAGAAACAAAAAAGGCTGTCTGCTTGCGAACTTCAAACCTGGCCGCGGTAACTATCCGGAAGATGGCGGTTTCTACACCGTACGTGCCGATGCTTACTGGCCTAACGACTTTGGTCTGTATTGTATGGCCGGTAATGTGGCTGAGTGGACTTCTTCTCTTTATTATGAAGGAGCTTACAACTTCCAGCACGACATGAACCCGGACATCCGCTACGGAGCGAAAGATTCAGATCCTCCAAGAATGAAACGTAAGGTAATTCGCGGCGGAAGCTGGAAAGACGTAGGTTACTATCTGCAGACAAGCACTCGTAATTACGAATACCAGGATACTACGAAATCCTATATCGGATTCCGTTGTGTAATCGACTTACCTCCTACACAGAAAAAGAAATAATTCTATATAGCTAAAATTTTAGTAAATCATTGCCGTTTAAAATTCAGACTCCTTTAATCAATAGGCGTCTAATTTTCGGCAATGATTTTATAGTCAGGAAAACCATCAAAAACAATAATTACTAATCCGTTCCTAAACCCTTAAAAAAAACTTTATTTATGGCTGGAGTTTCGAAAAAAACTGAAAGAATTGTAAACGTGATCGTGTGTATGGGTGCTGCAATCGTAATCTTCGGTGCGTGGCAGAAAATTACCCACCAACCACTCGCAGATTTCTTCCTTACCGCAGGTCTCCTTACTGAAGCGATCATCTTCGTAGTATACGCTATTCTGCCTCCTCCAGGATCAGAAATGCACGCCATTGCAGAAGCATTACCGAAAATGGCCGGAAACGCGAATGCGGGTAACCCTGCTCTTGCGAAAATGGACAAAATGCTCCAGGAAGCCGACATCACTCCTGAAAACCTCGGCCGCCTGAGCGACGGATTTAAAAAACTCGGTACACAGGTTGACAAGATCGCCGACGTATCGGATGTTGTTAAATCTACCAGCGACTATGCTGCAACAACTGAAGAAGCTACAACTGCTCTCGAATCGATGAAGAACGCCTACACCGGCGCAACTGCTACAATCAGTCACTTCAACGCAGCAGCAGACAGCACAAAGAATTTC
>JAFAGE010000168.1 GCA_023423015.1 Bacteroidota bacterium | reverse complement strand
TACTCGAACTGACTGATAAGGTTCGGTTTGAAATAGAGGGCAGGAAAGTAATTGTTATTCCAAAATAAAAACCGCCCCGCAACAAACAGGACGGCAACGTTGGCATAAATCAAATAAATACAAATCTGCAATGAAGGTTTTCATTAATTAACTCAAACCTGTTCCGAGGTTATCGGAGCAAGTATGTTATGGATTCAACCAAAACGCTACGTGTTATGAAACTGACCGCATTTTTCTTATTCATCGGCTGCATTGCAGCCAGCGCCAATGGGCTCTCTCAAAAGATTACACTGCAGAAGAAAAACAGTTCTCTCACCAAGGTATTTAAGGAAATCGAAAATCAAACAGACTACCAATTCCTGTATTTCGATAAGGATTTACAGAACGATAAACCGGTTAGTATTGATGTGAGAAATGCAGACCTGCCAGACGTATTACAGTTGTGCTTCCGCGACAAAGGTCTCTCGTACGAAATCGTGGACAAAACAATTGTGGTAAAGAGAAAACAACCCGAAATTCCCACGACACCAATCGCTGTGCCTGCAGGCACTATTCAAGGTACCATAAACGATGCCAACACAAGATTGCCCATAGAGGGAGTAACGGTCGCCGTAAAAGGCACAACGATTGCAACTAAGACGAACTCGCGCGGTGAATTCACATTAACTGCGCCCGACAATGCACGGGTACTGGTGATCACTTCCATCGGGTATATTGCTATGGAAATCCCTATCACCTCCGGATCCCTTTCCATTCAACTCGTTCCGTCTGCTACCGATTTGAGCGAAGTGGTAGTGGTAGGTTATGAAACAATGAGGAAAAGTGATGTCACAGGAGCGATCTCAACTATAAACGCGGATAAATTAGACAAAGCAACTGCACCGGATGTAACCCGTATGCTGCAGGGTAAGGTAGCGGGTATGCAAATTCTGCAGAACAGTGCTCAGCCAGGTGGCGGCCTGGATATTCTGATAAGAGGCGGGGGCTCCATCAATGCCAGCAACAGGCCATTATTTGTAGTAGATGGATTTCCGATTTATGAGGTAAATCAACCAATAGGAACGGATCCCTTGCGCTATTACACAGAAGGATCGTTGGGTACATTGAATTCTCTAAATCCAAACGATATACAAACGGTTACGGTTTTAAAGGATGCCAGTGCTACAGCCATATATGGGTCAAGGGCTGCAAATGGAGTGGTTCTTATCACTACCAAACGAGGCGCAACAGGAGAAGCTAAAGTGAGCTATTCGGGAAGCTATTCTGTGCAGCCCTACGACAACAGGTGGAAATTGCTTCCTTTTAAACAGTGGCTGCAAACGTATAATGAAGCGGGTTATGAAAATTTCCTTTTTCAGAACCAGGTAGCGCCGTGGGGTTCTAACACACTCGAAAATGCCCTGGCCAATCCCGTTGCCGGCTTATACACTCCCCGGTTCTCACAGGCATTCATCGACAATGCCGACCAGGGTACCGACTGGCTTGGACTGATAACCAGAACAGGAAAGACAATGCAGCATAACGTGTCTATTTCGGGAGGCAGTGAAGGAGTAAAATATCTGCTATCCGGTAACTATTTCAAACAGGACGGAGTGGTGCGCAACTCCGGTATTGAAAGAGGAAGCTTCCGCTCCAATGTAGACATCCGCCTGAATAAAATGATGAAATTGGTGACTTCACTGAACTGGAACAGGGTCACAAATATGAATAGTCAGCTCGGTGACGATCAGTTTGAAAAATCAGGAATTATCACGGCCGCTCTTCAACAGGGACCGCATATCAGGGCTCGTGACGAGAACGGCGGTTACCCCATCAACCCCGATGCTGCAATCCAACCCAATCCGGCTTCACTTTTAACCATGACCGATAAAGGCCGACAGGAAAAATTGTTGGCCGATGTGGCGCTGGACATTAATCCTATTGAACATCTGAACGTAAACATAAAATGGGGAATTGATAAATCAACGTTCAAGAGATGGATGTACACTCCAACCACTATCGTCAGAGGTAGAGCAGAACAAGGTGTAGCAGATGTTATTAATAGCGACAATAATCACTACCTGCTTCAGGCGACAGCATCGTACAATAACACGTTTGCATCCATTCATCGGCTGGATTTGCTGGTTGGAGCTTCCAGCGAAAAATTTATAGACGACCTCGACGCACAGAACGCTACCAGCTTTATTACGGATGCCTTCCTGATGTACAACACCGGTGCGGCCACCGGCAAAAGAACATTGTCGTCTTCACACATCGAAAGCGAGATAGCCTCCCTGTTCGGCAGGTTGAATTACAATTACGACACTAAATATTTCTTCACCTTTTCTTTAAGAAACGATGGAACAAGCCTGTTTGTGAAAGGTCATCAGTGGGGATTGTTTCCATCCGCGGCTGTTGCGTGGGATGTTACACGGGAAAACTTCTTTAATATTTCTCCTGAAAAAATCTCCCAACTTAAACTGAGGGTGAGTTATGGTGAGGTCGGAAACTCTTCCATCGGCACAAATGCCTTTGCAGCTTACGCAGCAGTGCCCGCTTATCTATCCGGATCCCGCCAGAGAGTTATTGGTGTTCTTCCCGACAGGCTGGAAAATCCCGATCTAAGGTGGGAAACTACAAAGGAATTTAATGTGGGTGTCGACTTTGCGGTGATCAACAACCGGGTAAGTGGCTCATTTGAATTCTTCAATAAACAGGTGTCTGATTTGCTGGATACAAAACCACTGCAATCCTATCAGCCGATCAACACGGTAATAGCTAATATAGGAGCTACAAGAGTTCGGGGACTGGAGTTTACTGTCTCCACATTGAATCTGAGTCGCAAAGACTTTAGCTGGAGGTCAACGCTCAATCTTTCCAGGTATAAAACAACCTGGGATAAAAGGGCTCCGGACTGGAAACCCGCGATCTACCAGTCTGATAAAGATCCGGTAAACGCAATGTTTTACAGGCGTGCCGCAGGGATACTGCAAACGGGCGAAAAAGCCCCGGATGCACAGCCTGATCTGCTACCAGGTCAGATCATTATCAGTGATATCAATGGATTTGAAAGAGACAACAACGGCGATCCCATTGTTGATGAAAAAGGACGTTTCGTTTTAACCGGAAGCGCGGATGGAATTATAGATGATGCAGACTACGTTCTCATTGGCGATCGATCTCCAAGCTTCTCCGGAGGATTGACAAACTCGATAGAATATAAAAGGTTCACCCTGAATTTCAGTTTCAACGGGGTATTTGGAAGACTGATGGAAGATCCCAACTTTATGAGGTATGGACTAGACGCATCCGGAATTTTCAGCGGCGGACAAAACAGGTTTGTAAATGTATTGGACAGGTGGACGCCAACCAATCCTTCCACTACACAACCAAGTTCTTACCAGGGATCGTCGGTTTATGGAAACGGCGATTTCTTTCTTCAAAAGGCCTGGTTCATCCGGCTGCAAAACGTTTCTCTCGAATACAGCCTGCCGGATCGTTGGTTGAAAAATGTGTTTTCCAAAGCCGGGGTACAGGTAGGAGCGTATAATCTTTTCCTGATTACACCTTACAAGGGAATAGATCCCGAAACTGATGTGTATGCAGCCGCATATCCGAATATGAGGATGTTCACCTTCGGTTTAAACTTCGATTTTTAGTACAAAAAGATATTTCTATATGAAAAATATTATTGCAATCATGCTGCTTTCTTTCCTGATCATCGGGTGTAAGAAAGAATTGAAGTACGTTGATACTTCAGCGATCAACCCAAATATATTTCCCAGAACTGCCAAAGATGTTCAGGCAATGGTGAACGCCTGTTATTACCCGATCAGGGGCGCATGGTGGGATGGAATAAATACTACCTCCGAGAGAGGATTAATGATGACAAAAGAACTGCAAACCGGAGTACTTCGTGGAGGCGTAGGAAGTGATGATGGAAATATCACTTCGATGAACTACAACCCGCAATCGGAAATGGTTACGTTCTTCTACGATTTTTATCATAATTCGATCAGCACAATGACCAGTTATATCGAAAGGATATCAGATGCCACCCTTGATATAACCGAAGAGGAAAAACAAAAAGCGCTGGCGGAAATGCGCACGGCCCGCGGCCTGCTTTGTTATTATTTGTTTGACCTCTATGGACCCATAGTTGTTGCACCTGCAGAAGCGCTGGAAAACCCCCTGCAGGATCAGCCGCTTGCAAGAATGGAGTACGATGCAATGATAAACTTCATTGAGGCCGACTTCCTGGCCGGCGTAGAAGGGTTGCCTTCTCCCGCCGACGTTGAATATGGAAGATTCAGCACAGGATTAGCCAGGATGCTTTTGATTCGCCTTTACTTCCATGAGAAAAGATGGAACGAGGCATTAACCCAGGCTCAGGCCATTATCGACGAAAACCATTACCAGTTGGATCCCGACTATGTAGGCATGTGGGGCGTGAGGGCCGCGCAGAATAGTCCGGAAGTAATATGGGCTATTCCATGCGACTATAACGCTACCAGCGAAAACCAATGGCAGATGATGGCCTTGCCGGGCAACTATCCTGTTCAACCAGGATATGGCGTAATACAAAGTTCGTGGTGGTTCTACGACAGCTTCGAAGCGAATGACGTTAGAAAAACCAATTTAATCACGGCCTATACCGGTTCAGATGGCGTTGACTACAACCGTCAGAATCCTTCTACATTTTTAAATTATGGACCACGGCCGCTGAACATGGACGGTGACTGGGACCGTACTTCTGAACTTTCAGAAGTTGATATCATCCAATTCAGGTATGCCGACGTGTTGCTTTCAAAAGCAGAAGCAATTGCAAATATTAATGGTGCTCCCACGCAGGAATGTATGGACCTTGTTAATCAGATCCGGAACAGGGCGAACCTGGACGATCTTCTGCTGGCAGACTATGCGTCGTTTGATAAATTCATCGACATGTTGCTGATGGAAAGGGGACATGAATTCTGGTGCGAGAATGGAGAATATCGTGCAGACCTGATCCGATATGGAAAGCTGACAGAAAGAATAAAACTGATTGCCGGTGACCAGTTTGTGGAAGATTATAAAATTTTGTTTCCCTTCTCTCTTGAAAACATCATTGAAGGTAAAGGTGCATTTGTTCAAAATCCCGGTTACAACTAAAACAACTCTTTTATGAAACCTAAATTATATCTGTTTATAATCACCGCTCTTTTGTTTGGCGCCGGTTGCGATAAAGATGACGATGGAAGTGGTCCTTTTAAAGCATTATACAATTTCAGCGTCAGTGGATTCACGACCAACTTTTTCAATTTTACAGATTTCCGAAACTACTCAGGTCCGTATGCAGAATACTCATGGGATTTCGGAGATGGTGGCACCTCAACAGAAGCTTCGCCATCACATATCTACGACGCAATCGGTGAATATAATGTTACGCTTACCGCTACAAAGGGAGGTCAGACAAGTACGTTTACAGATAAGGTTACTATCAGGGGACCGGAAATTAAAATAGAAGGAGATTTCACCGATTGGGATCACATAGATGTGAATTACAGTAACGACGATGCAGACGCTATTCTTAAAAGTGTGAAAGTTTTTGAGTCGGGCGGAAATATTAATTTCTATGTGGAAGGCAGCGGCGACATGGATTTTTCTGAAGTACAGATTTATTTCAACACAGACGATGATCCGGGCACGGGTTTCCTGGTAGGAGATTTTCCCATGGCCTCAGGAGCGGAATATACATTTTATGGTGAAGGATTGAACGTTTACACGGAAGTGAATGAACACGATGGAGCACCTGAAGATGATAATTGGAACAACATTTTTTATTTTGATGTTTACGACGACGGCACCAGCGCCGAGGGAGGACCTACTTATTCAAGTGTAGAGGACCTGCCCGATGGTGGCAAGGCAATCGAGTTTGCATTTCCACGTTCGCTGCTGGGAGGAGTAAGCGATGTTATAAGTTTCGCCATCTACGACTACGGTTCCGGTGGAGTGATACCAAAGAGTGGTGAGCCATCTTCGCAATTTATCCGGGCTGAGTTTTAGAAACGAAATCCGCAACACGATTCTCATTTTCTCATTAATCTGACGCATACTGACGCCGCATTGTGGTCAAAGCTTCAGCGCCCGTGTATATTATAAAAACCGAAGGCGATACCGACCAGTAATTATATGCATAGAAAACATTTTTTAAAAAACAGCATGCTCGCAGCTGCCGCATTGGGAGCTGCTCCTGCAATGGCCTTCTGGCATCGCGGTAATCGTGACTTTGAGAAAGCGTTGAATCAGGAGCCGACTTGGGTGCCTAAAGGAGGCAAAACGATTGCTCAGCTTAATGCGATAGTCGAAAAATATTATGGTGACCCTGATGATGTAAGCGACGCAGCACGCGCGCGTAAGATGCAGGCGTTGATAATGGAGCTGGCGATCAGGGCAAAGACCCGTAATCCCAAATTCCAGGTGGTTCCGCAGGACACCCTGGAGTATGCACATATAGAAGGTGATCCCCAAAAATCGTACGATTCCAATTTTATTGACCTGCTTGATGGATGGGGCATTGAAGATTTCAGCGCAATCACGGTGAGCAGGCTGGCCAACCTGACAAAGGTTGGCATCAAGGGTACGGCGAATACGAATGGAAGCACCGTGCAGGTGGTTGCCAGGAATCAGAAAATTGCAGCCGATAATAATATACTGTGGCATCCACGATTAAGCGCAGAAGTGTATCAGTCGCCGGGAAAAGGCAATGAGGGTTATATGCCCATATACTCGCCCTCTTCGAACAGTTACAACATCATCCATCATCCCATCCCTGCCGGCGTTGCACACACTTTAAACAGCAACAATATAAATCGCATGATGGATGCGAAAAATTACCTGTACATGATCAGCACTGGTAAATACACGAACTGGCCCGACTGGGAAATTAATCCTGACAGGCGACTCGATATATCCAACACCGCTGGCTACCTGGTGCCATTCCCGGGGGGACGCTTTAAACCTACGGGTTCTCCGCTGGTAGTTGCCCAGGCGATCAAAGATCATGGAACAGAGTGGGATTTTTTCTGGGTGGCAAAAGGTTATAAGCAACATGAAGGCAGGAAGGCATATATCGAAGAACTTGCAGCCTCCAAATGGGACGTATTTTACATCGACGCGCATTTCGATGGAAGTTCGCTTACCAGGGATGAAGTGGATAAGCTAAAACAGAAACCCCAGGGC
>JAFAGE010000366.1 GCA_023423015.1 Bacteroidota bacterium | reverse complement strand
TTGCCAAGGTTATTGAAGACGCCGGCATTGAAACGGTTGAAATCCGTTCTGTGCTTACCTGCGAAAGCAAGAGAGGCGTGTGCGTGAAATGTTACGGTAAAAACCTGGCAACAGGTAACATGGCACAGCGAGGTGATGCTGTAGGTATCATCGCTGCACAAAGTATCGGTGAACCGGGAACACAGCTTACACTGCGTACGTTCCACGTGGGTGGTGTTGCGGGTTCTGCATCTGTTGAATCTTCACTCATCGCGAAATTCGACGGAACCATTCAGTTCGATGGATTAAGATCTGTAACAGCAGAAAACAATGAAGGAGAAAAAATTCAGGTTGTTATCGGACGTACAGGTGAAGTGAGAATTATCGATGTGAAGAACGACCGATTGCTGATCACCAACAATGTGCCTTACGGTTCAACACTGCTGGTTAAAGACGGCCAGGAAGTGAAGAAGGGTGATGTAATCTGTACATGGGATCCGTTCAACAACGTAGTAGTTGCGGAAATCGCGGGTCGAATTAAGTTTGAGAATGTACTTGAAGGTGTAACATACCGCGAGGAAGCAGATGAGCAGACAGGTCACCGCGAGAAAGTGGTAATTGAAACAAAGGATAAAACCAAGATACCGACGCTGATCGTAGAAGGCAAGGATGTAAAAATGTACAACCTGCCGGTAGGATCTCACATCGTTGTAGACGAAGCCGAAGATGTAAGAGCAGGACAGGTGTTGGTGAAGATTCCACGTACGTTGCGCATGCAGCGTGACATCACGGGAGGTCTTCCACGTGTAACTGAATTGTTCGAAGCGAGAAATCCGGGTAACCCTGCGATCGTTTGTGAAATCGACGGTGTTGTATCGTTTGGTGCCATCAAACGTGGTAACCGCGAAATCGTAGTTGAAGCGAAAGACGGTGTTGTTAAGAAATACCTCGTGCCGCTTACGCGTCAGATACTGGTACAGGATGGCGACTTCATCAAAGCGGGTGCACCGCTCAGTGATGGCCAGGTAGCACCGGGCGATATTCTCTCCATCAAGGGTCCGTTTGCAGTACAGGAATATGTGGTGAATGAAATTCAGGAAGTTTACCGCTTACAGGGTGTGAAGATCAATGATAAGCACATCGAGGTAATCGTTAGACAAATGATGAAGAAAGTTGAAATTGTTGATCCGGGAGATACCAGGTTCCTGGAAGAGGATCTGGAAGACAGGTTCGACTTCAACGAAGAGAATGATTGGATATTCGATAAGAAGGTTATCACTGAAGCCGGCGAAAGCACCAAGCTGAAAGCCGGGCAGATTGTGAGCCTCCGCGAAATCCGTGAAGAAAATTCTGTACTTCGCCGCAACGATAAGAAGCCGGTAGAATTCCGCGACGCTAATTCCGCTACTTCGCATCCCGTGTTGCTCGGTATCACAAAAGCTTCGCTTGGAACACAAAGCTGGATCTCAGCTGCATCGTTCCAGGAAACAACTAAGGTATTGTCGTCTGCCGCTATCCAGGGCAAGACCGACGATATGCTTGGTCTGAAAGAAAATGTGATCACCGGACATCCGATACCTGCAGGTACAGGATTGAGGGAGTTCGACAACATGATCGTAGGAAGCAAGGAAGAATACGAACTGTTGCAGACTACACGCGAAGCGATGAGTTTCGACGAGGAAGAATAGTAAACCGTTAACAGTTTAATTGATAACTTACAAGTAGGAAGCCAACCACTTCCTACTTTTTTTTAGCTTCGACTCCTGCGTAGCATTTCTAATCAACCATTACTAACCAATTTCTACGAATGAAACAGACTTCTACAATACTGAGTATTATCGCACTGATTGGCGTGGGTGTGTTGTTCTACCTGCACTTCTCGCAGAATAAACCACAAAACAAAAAAGCAAACACCGTTGCCAGTTCAAAGGATACGCCGAAGGGCGAGTTCCGTATTGCCTATTTCGACATCGATTCGCTCCAGGAAAAATATACCTACTTCAAAGATGTATCGGAAGACGTTCGGAGCAAGGAAGCAAAAGTGACCTCGCAACTGAACGCCCTCCAGGACAATTACCAGAAAAGATTAAAACAACTGCAGGAAAAAGGTCCTACCATGACGCAGGCAGAAGGCGAAGCAGCCCAGCGTGAAGTGGCCCAGATGCAACAGAATTACCAGCAGCGCCAGATATCACTGGAGCAGGATCTGAAAAAACAGCAGATTGACCTGATGAATGACGTTCGCACGAAAATTGAAAACTATCTGAAAGAATACAACAAGTCCAAAGGCTACGCTTTTATCCTTTCATATGAGCCGGGCTTTATGTTGTACTATCGGGATTCGGTATACGATATCACGAACGACGTGATCACCGGTTTAAACCGTGAATACGAGCTCGACAAGGGGAAGAAGAAGTAAACAGCTTTTTACTTTTATATATATTCGTTGAATGAGTCAATCACCCCACTCCTTCAAACCCACACTCGGGCTACTTGATGCGACAATGATTGTTGCCGGATCCATGATTGGTTCCGGCATTTTTATTGTCAGCACCGAAATGACTACATACGTTGGTTCCGCAGGCTGGCTGATCCTGGCCTGGATACTCACAGGTTTTCTTACGCTTACTGCCGCTGTGAGTTATGGTGAACTAAGTTCAATGTTTCCGAAAGCAGGTGGACAGTATGTATATCTCCGCGAAGCGTTCAATCCACTTGTCGGCTTCTTGTATGGCTGGAGTTTGTTTGCCGTAATTCAGACAGGAACAATTGCAGCAGTGGGCGTAGCATTTTCAAAATTTGCTTCATACATATTTCCTTCGTTAGGAGCCGACGTGATAATCGTCGACCTCGGTATAACCGATATTTCTGCAGCTGAACTTGTGTCGATGATACTTGTGATCTTTCTTACCTACATCAATACAAAGGGGATTGAAGGAGGAAAGATTGTGCAGACTACATTCACATTGGCGAAGATATTATCGCTTCTGGGCCTGATTATATTCGGATTTATGCTCGCTGCAAACGCAGACACCTGGACCGCAAACTGGTCGGATGCGTGGAGTGCGCGTCAATGGATTGTCAAGGGTGAAGGATTCTGGGAAACCATTACCGGGGCAGCTATCGTTCCCTTATTTGCAAGTGCACTCGTAGGTTCGATATTCTCGAGCGATGCATGGAACAATGTAACGTTCATTGCAGGTGAGATCAAGCGCCCTGAGCGAAACATTGGATTAAGCCTGTTTTTCGGAACGCTCATCGTTACCATTATCTATGTGGCCGCGAACCTGATGTACCTGAGTGTGTTGAGCCTGGATGAAATTGCAACAGCAAAGGATGGAAGAGTTTCGCTCGAAGCATCGCTGAAAATATTTGGCGGTGCAGGTACGATAGTCATTGCTGTCATGATCATGATTTCCACTTTCGGTTGCAACAATGGTTTGATTTTGTCGGGCGCACGTGTGTATTACACGATGGCAAAAGACGGCCTGTTCTTCAAGAAAACAGGAACATTGAATAAGCACAACGTGCCGGGATTTGCATTGTGGATACAGTGCGCGTGGACCTGCCTGCTGGTATTGAGTGGAGCCTATTATGAATTGCTGACGTATGTTGTTTTTGTAGTGCTGATTTTTTATGCACTTACTTTAATAGGAATATTCCGCCTGCGCGCAAAACGTCCGGATATGCCGCGCCCGTACAAAGCCTGGGGATACCCATTGCTGCCAATAATATATTGCGTCATTGCATTTTCGATCTGCCTTGCGTTGTTTTTATACAAGCGCGATGAAACATGGCCTGGGGCATTAATTGTGTTGCTGGGAATACCATTGTATTATCTTGCAGGAGGAAGGAAGGGGAAGGCAACGTGAAAATAGAGAAGTGAGCTGCCTGCATATATTCGAACTAACAAATTACTACATGGATTTTGGGTCTTTATTCGAGCGGTTTAACAGTATGAAAATCGGTGTGATCGGCGACGTGATGCTCGATACATACTGGTGGGGACAAGTGGAAAGAATTTCACCGGAAGCGCCTGTGCCTGTTGTTGCGCTCGATCGCAAAGAATACCGTATTGGTGGTGCAGGTAATGTTGCATTGAACCTTTGTTGTCTTGGTGCGCAGGTTTCCATATTATCGGTGATCGGTAGCGACGATGATGGAAATACGCTCGACAAACTTTTCCAGGAGAATAATATCAGTACGAAATACCTTCTTAAAACTGCTGCACGTATAACAACCAACAAATCGAGAATCATCAGCCGCAACCAGCAGATGATGCGCCTCGATTCGGAAATCACGCGCGATTTGAATCCCGAAGAAGAGCAGAACCTGCTACGACAGGTTGAGCAATATATCGGAAAGGAGAAACCTGATGCGCTTATTTTTGAAGACTACAACAAAGGCGTTCTCACAACAAGGATAATAGAATCGGTGATCGAAATATGCCGCGCTAATAATGTAATAACGAGCGTGGATCCGAAACGAAAAAACTTTCTCGCATACAGAGGTGTAGACATATTCAAGCCAAATCTCAAAGAGGTAAAAGAAGGCCTGAACCTTTTGTTTGATGAAGTAAATGAAGAAAGCCTGAGGCGCATCCACGAAAAACTAAAAGCTAAACTGGAACACTCAATTTCTTTCATCACGCTTTCCGACAAAGGCGTTTATTACCAGCTCAACAACCAGAGCAGGGTTATTCCCGCACACCTGCGCAATATTGCCGATGTTTCCGGCGCAGGCGACACCGTTATTGCGGTGGCAACTTTGCTTTACGCCGCCACAAAAGATGTGGAACTGATGGCCGAGGTAGCCAATATTGCAGGCGGACTGGTTTGCGAGGAGGTGGGGACGGTAGCAATAAACAAACAGAGTCTATTGCAGGAATGTGAATTGTTGCTATCTTTTGACCATGCTCGGCGTAACGATTCTCGGTAATAATTCGGCCCTCCCGGCTTTCGACAGGCATCCTACAGCCCAGGTGGTTACGCTCGACGACCAGCTTTTCCTGGTGGATTGTGGCGAAGGTACCCAGGTGCAACTCTCACGTTACAAGATCAGATGGGGAAGAATAAACTACATCTTCATTTCGCACCTGCACGGCGACCACTATTTCGGATTACCTGGCTTCATTCACTCGATGGGTTTATTGAACCGTGAGAACGACCTACATCTTTTTGCACCTGCGCCCCTGAAACAAATTATTGACCTGCAATTTGAAGCTGCCGGTTCGGCCCTGCCATTTAAGTTGCATTTTCATGCCCTGGAAGAAGAAGGAGATCTTGTAAAAACAGATAAGTTTCGCGTGAGTTGTTTCAAAACGCGACATCGCATCCCCTGCTGGGGTTTTAAGTTTGAACAGGTGAAAGCGCCAAGGAGAATTAATGTAGAAAAAGCAAGAATCCATAATGTACCTGCACTCTTCTTCGACCGCCTCAAAGCAGGAGATGACTTTATAACTGCAAACGGCAAAGTGATCAGGAACGCATTGGTGACAGATCCGGCACCAAAGCCAAAGTCGTATGCCTTCTGCGCCGACAACCTTTTTCACGAAGAGCTGATTCCCAAAGTGCAGGGTGTAGATTTGTTATACCATGAAACAACTTACCTGAAAGACCTTGCCGAACGCGCCGCTGCAAGATTTCACGCAACCACTCATCAGGCGGCAACCATCGCCCGAATGGCCGGGGCAAAAAAGCTACTGATAGGCCATTTTAGTTCCAAGTACGACAAACTGGAAATTTTTGAGCAGGAAGCCCGCGAGATATTTCCTGATACCGAGCTGGCGCTGGAAGGAGCGACGTATTTTACGTGAAACGTCAGACGTGAGACGTGAGATGGGTTGTGAATGTTGAATGGTCTTGAGATTCCCGTTTGCCTTCTGACGTCTGCCGTTTGCCGTCTGCGTCACACTGCATGCAACTGCGCGCGATATTCTTTCAGCCTTCTTCTTACGGCGTTGCTGAGTGGAACGAGTGGCAGGCGAAGGTTATTTTCAATCAATCCGTCTTCGGCCAGGAATGCTTTGACACCTGCGGGATTGTTTTCAATAAACAGGATTTCATAAGCTTCGATCAGCGTATCATTCAGCTTTTTTGCAGATGCAAAATCGCCGGAGAGGCTTAGTCGCACCATGTCGCTGAATTGTTTGGGGAAACAGTTGGCAGCAACGCTGATAACACCTTCCATTCCGCACGCAATTTGTGGTAATGCAAGAGCATCGTCGCCACTTACCACGAGGAAGTCTTCTGGTTTATCGCGAAGAATCTGCATGCACTGGATCATGTCGCCACTGGCTTCTTTCGTACCGGCGATGTTATCTATTTCATGTGCAAGGCGGAGTGTTGTTTCTGCCGTAACGTTGCGACCTGTTCTTCCGGGTACATTATACAACAGCAATGGTTTTGGCGCAGCTTCAGCCAGGGCTTTGTAATGTTGAAATATGCCTTCCTGTGAAGGTTTGTTGTAGTAGGGACTTGCGCTGAGAATTGCTGCAGCTTCATTCAATGGAAAGGTTTGCAGGTGGTGCAACAGTTCTTTGGTATTGTTGCCACCGATGCCTACAACTACGGGAACACGATTCCGCGCTTTCTCATAAGTATATTGAATCAGGTCTTTCTTTTCTCCATCGGAAAGTGCTGGTGTTTCACCGGTTGTGCCGAGTGTTACAACATAATCTACCCCGTTGCTTATTACATTCTCTATTACCCTTCCGAGCGCGTCGAAATCTATAGCTCCTTCGCTGTCGAATGGGGTTACCAGGGCTACACCTGTTCCTCTAAGAGTGTCGCGTAAAGACATGAAATGATTCGTATTAAATGGATTGGTTGTTTTCCTGGGTAACAGGTTCGTGTGATGGTGTTTCGTGTTCATCCCAGAATCCCATCACACTGAATTTTTCTATTCGTTGGCGAATCCTGGTTTCAGGATCCATCTGCTGCAACTCTTTGATTGCTTCGATGAGGTGCGGTTTAAGTTTCGCAGCGGCTTCATCATAATCCCAATGCGCACCACCAACTGGTTCGGGAATAATCTTATCAATTAGTCCGAAACTATACATGTGATCGGGGGTAAGTTTCAATTGTTCCGCTGCTTTTTCTTTCTGTTCCCACGAGCGCCACAAAATAGAACTACAGTTTTCCGGGGAGATGACGGTATACCAGGCATTTTCGAGCATAAAAACGCGGTCGCCAACACCAATACCCAGTGCACCTCCGGAAGCGCCTTCGCCGATGATTACACAGATCACGGGAACCTTCAGGCGCATCATTTCATATATGTTGCGCGCTATCGCCTCACCCTGTCCTCTTTCTTCAGCTTCCAGTCCCGGATAAGCGCCCGGAGTATCGATCAAGGTAACAATCGGCTTGATGAATTTCTCAG
>JAFAGE010000123.1 GCA_023423015.1 Bacteroidota bacterium | reverse complement strand
ATTCCGGCTCATACTCCCGGTCATTTACTTTCCATTTGAACCAGAGGTGATGCACCTGCTGCTGCACGCTAAATTTCAAATCAATTGTGGGAAGGGGATTTTCGTGGCCTATGGCGCTGGCCAATGCAAACGACCGGGAATTTGCTGAAAATCCCGCAGCAGTTGAACTGCTGACCCAGCCATTCGAGCCGGGACTTCCCGAAAAAGATGTATTACCTGCATTCGTCCACGTGCCATTAACCTGGCGCGCAACCCGTAATGCCGACATGTTTGTAACGCCACCGCTGTGAGGATCTGCAAATGAGAGTTTCACCCTTGCACTCGCAGGAGATGCAGCGTCTATCGTCCAGTATTCGATTGCTGAAATATGATGCAAACCGCTTTGTAATGTATTGCCAAGCAGGCGTGGATTACTTCGGAAATATTCTACCGTAAATGTTCCTGTAGCTTGTTCAAGCCTTAACCATCGTTGCCTGTCGATATCTCCCACCGGAAAGAGAAATGATGAATTTGCAAGCCCTTCTTTTCGCACGCGGCCAATGATACTTGTTGTTGCCGATAACGAGTCTACCTCGATACTGCATCCGGGTTGGAAGTTCAACACCCAGCCGGGGTCGGCAACAATTCTGCCTGATAATAATCGCAGCCGGTAGGGCAAAGAGATATTCTCCTTAAGCACAATTGTTCCCGTAGATGTTTTCACCAATGCAACCTGGTTTTGCCACGACCCTCTTGGAGTAACCAGTTGAAAAATGGATCCCCCAAGAACCACTGATTGCGGTACCGTTCCCGTTTCAGTAATTACTGCCCCCGCATCCTGTGTGAAATGTTCATGGATATACAACACCACCGACCTGATGGATGAACCCAGGTTAAGAGTTCCGGCTCGTTGCACAAAGTCGCGGTACACAAATATGGTATCAGACATATTCAGCGTCAGGTTTACACCCGCGCCAATTTCAAGATTGCCCCTGATGCGTGCACCATTGTTTCCTGCAGCCGTGTAGTTGCATGAACCTCCCGCACCTGTAGAATTCATGATCAGTGAGCCAAAGCGCCGCCCGCTCATTGAAATTGTAGACGATGCTGCGGGAATGTTTAATTCGAAAATGCCCGTTTCTGTTCCTGCATCAGAGGAGAGAATCTGAACAATGTTTGCATGACCCGATTGCGTATTGTGAATATACCTGCCGCCATTATTTATTCGTACCGAATCTGTGACAGATAATGAAGTACCGGAAGTTGCACCCGAAGAATTCTGAAAAACTCCCCTGTCCTCCACAACTAATCCATAAGTGAAGCTACTAATTACAAGGCCGGGCGTTTCGGTATTGGTTGCAGGTAAAATCACCTGTATGGTTTGCCCCGACGCAGGATTTATTCGTATACCCCGCACTGTGGTGGTAGTGTTTGGTAATACTACTGTATAGCTGGTAGAACGACGGCTGTTATCGAACAGCACATCGTCGTGCAAAGTTGGTAGCGTATTATCCGTCCAGTTTCGTGCATCACTCCATAAACTGTTTCCGGCTTCACCATCCCATCGTTTCTGGGCAACTGTTATCGTTGCAACCAGAAGTGCTGCTACTAAAAAAGAAAAGTGCGACATACCGGCAAGGTATAGTCGCACTTATGCGAAGAACAAGGTAAAAACAAGGTGAAACTACAGTTTAATAAACCTTAGGGTGACGGACTTTTCACCTGGCGCGTATCCTGTAACCTGGTAAATTCCGGGCTTGAGTTTCGACATATTCATCCATATATCCTGTGTACCGGCCTGAATGTTTATTTGTTGTTTTATCACAATTTTTCCTGAAGCGTCTGTTACTGCAATCTGCATATATGTGCTCATCGGTGCCGACACACGAAGCTTTGTCATATCGTGAACCATTGTTGGCATCAGCGACTGAACAATCGTTCTGTCGTTATTCCTTATAACCATGCGGACCACACTATGTGTTGTTGATCCATCTTTATCGAGCATTCTTAATTTGTAATAATTGTTACCTGCAAGCATCGAAGGATCAGTGAAGCTGTAATTATATTGTCCTTCTACTCCCGATACGGCACCGATTTTTGAGAAATCTGATCCATTAGAAGACCTGAGTATTTCAAATGTTTCCGGCGTACTGTTGTCAGTAATTTTCCATGCAAGTTCTGCCGTACCTTTTTCGCCACCCCGTGCTTCGAACGATACCAGGTAAGTAGGCAACGCAGCTTCTGATTCCAGCGACAGGGTAATTGCTCCAAACGCGCTTAATACTGCCGAGCGAACAATACCCGATGTAGATGTACCCGGAGAAACTACAAGTCCTGTTGTTCCTTTTGTACTGATCCAGTTTGAACCGTTGTAACGCGCTACTGCAATATCATAGCCTACCAGGGCGCCGGGAAGTGCGCCGGGAATACTCAACTGTACAGCTGCATCTGCACCCGAACCAATACGGTTTACGTTCCAGTAATAATCTGCAAATCCACGTACAGGTGCCTGCATGCTGCCACCGTGATTGCTGTTCACAAAATTTGCTGTAAATGTGCTGGCAGTTGTTGATGACGGTATCACGGTAAGCGGACGATACATTCCGGAAACTCCAACTGGAAATACAACAGGTTCTGTAGTAGCTACTGCCCTCTGCAAATTACCGTTTACAAAACCTGTTGATGATGATGCTTCGAGCGGCAATGTAGAAACAGACGGTGCTGTTGCATTGTTTATACTAAGAGAGAATGCATTTGTGCTTAGAACCCCTTTATTGGTGGAATTAAAGCTAAGTCGCCCAACAGCGAGATTGCTTGACAGCGTAACGCCGGCAGCGTTATTAATTCTTAATGTAACCTGGTGCGAAGCATTGTCGAATGAGCCGGAATGAGAAAAAATATTCTGCACTCCGGCGCCATTCATTTCGATTACATAGAGGTGGTTTGTTTCATTCACTGCAGGAGACAAAGTAGATATCGTGCCCGCATTGTGCGCGATATTTCCGCCTACAAACAGGGTAGTTGCTCTTGAAGAAATAAAGTTACCCTTATGCAGGTTGAACCTGGTTCCTGCCATATTAAAGTGCCCTTTAACCTGGAGGTTATTAAAAAATTCCAACCCATCATTCTGCGCAACAACCACTGCAGACGGGCCTTCAACATTCAGCTGACCTTCGATGGTGGCACTACGTGTATCCAGGCCCATTGTAGAGTTGAAGCTGATCAGCGTAAGGTCGTTATTATTTGTGTTGAGGATGTTCAGGTCTCCTTTCACATCAAAGCCCAACAAAGAAAGATATAAGTGATTTGCACCATTGGCTTGTGCAGGCGAATTATATGTAATGGTTCCCACAGCATCCGCTTCTTCAAATGTTACGCTTGAAGTAGTTATGCCAGTGATTTCAATTGTGGAACCCGGATCATAGTCAGCTGCAGGCACTGCAGGCCCGTCGGCAAGCAGTTTAAGTTTTGAACCGTTCCTAAATACCAGGTATTCATCTCCTGTAGTTTCATTCGGTTCGATAAATGCTTTCGGATTAACGGTGAGTATTCCTCCTGAATTGATGTTGATTCGTGTATTGAAACCTTCAACACCGAGGTCGAAAGAGGCAAAGGCGTTGTCGTCGATGTCTCCACCAAGAACCCATTCGCCATCGATTTCCCCGATGGCATTCTCCCCGAAAATAATGCGCAACCATGTGTCCGTCTGCGCGGTAATTTCCAGTTTCGAACCCGTTTCAATACGTAAAGCCGGAAGCGCAGCACTTGTGCTGTGAAGCGTAATAGTACGGTCTGTGGCACCACCACCGGTTATTACAACATTTGCAGATGCGGCAACGGAAAGACTATTAAGATCGAATGATGCATTGAGCATCACCGTAGCATTGGCGGGAAAAATAGCATTATCGGCTGCATCCTTTGGGTAATCGGCAGCTGCGGAACCGCCTTGCGAAAGCGACCAATGAGCCGGGTTATTCCATTCTCCGTTGGCTCCTCCTATCCAATAAAAAGATTGAGCTTGTGAATGCAGCGTAAATAGTAAGCACACTACGATCAACGCGTAGATTTTTTTCATACAGTACAGTTTGACGGATCAATGCACAGGAAAAAAAGGATCGTGGAAGGTTTTCGGAGGAAGATTGAGAGAGATGCGACAAAATACAACCAGGAACCGGACAATGCAAGCACCCGGTGAAAAATGTTTTTTAAAGCCTGGTGAAACCTTACTTCTTGCGGAAGAAAATACGAAGGGGAACGCCGGTGAATTTGAACTTGCTTCTTAATTGATTTTCAAGGTAATTCTTATAGGGTTCCTTGATGTCGTCGGGATGGTTGCTGAAAAATGCAAATGAAGGCACCTGCGTGGGTAACTGGGTGATGTATTTAATTTTTACCGGGTTTCCACGTACTACCGGGGGCCTGTACGATTCAATGGCTTTCAGCATCACTTCATTCAGCTGTGCGGTAGGCACCACCCTCTTCCTGTTTTCATAAACTTCGAGGGCTGTTTCAATTACACGGAATATTCTTGTTTTCTCGATAGCAGAAATAAAAAGTATGGGAACGTCGGTGAAAGGAGCCAATCTCTCCTTCAGCATTTTTTCGAAATCTTTGGCCGTGTTGGTTTCTTTTTCTACCAAATCCCATTTGTTCACCAGCATCACGATGCCCTTTCCTTTTTTCACAGCCATGCTGAAGATGTTCAGATCCTGTGCCGTGATCCCTTTTTGTGCATCGAGCATCAGCAAGCAGATGTCTGCTTCGTCCATTGCTTTAATGGCGCGTATAACGGAATAGAATTCCAGGTCTTCGTGCACTTTTGCTTTGCGGCGAATACCTGCAGTATCTATTAATATAAATTCTTTCTTAAAGAGTTTGTAGTGCGTGTGAATAGTATCGCGCGTGGTACCTGCTATATCGCTCACAATGGTTCGCTCTTTACCAACAAGCGCATTAAGCAGTGATGATTTTCCTACGTTTGGCTGGCCGATAATGGCAATTTTAGGCAGGGCGGCTATTTCTTCCGTTTCTTCTGATCGCTCTTCCGAAATTAATGCCGTGATGGCGTCGAGCAGGTCGCCGGTGCCGCTACCCGTCATAGCCGAGATAAAGAATATTTCTTCGAAGCCTAGCCCGTAGAATTCCGTTGCTTCCAGGAGCCTGGTGTGATTGTCAACTTTATTTACAGCAAGGAATACCGGTTTCGATGTGCGGCGCAGCACCTGTGCCATCGATTCGTCGAGGTCTGTTATCCCCGTGGCGGCGTCTACGATAAATACCAGCGCATGTGCTTCTTCAACTGCAATAAGCACCTGTTTGCGGATTTCTTTTTCAAACACGTCTTCGCTGTTCGGCACGAAGCCGCCGGTGTCGATCAGGTTGAATGTTTTTCCATTCCAATCAGACACACCGTATTGCCTGTCGCGCGTAACGCCACTGATATCGTCTACGATCGCTTTTCTTTCTCCCAGCAGGCGGTTGAAAAATGTACTTTTTCCTACGTTCGGCCTGCCCACTATTGCTACTGTAAATCCTGCCATACCTGGTTTGTATCCCTGCAAAGGAATGATATAAAATCGGCTATTTGTCAGTGATAGCCATATTCTTTCAACATAAAATCGTTGTCGCGCCATTTGGGGCGCACTTTTACAAACAGTTCCAGGAACACTTTGGATCCAAGGAATTGTTCAATGTCTTTCCGCGCTTCAGAACCCAGTTGCCTGATCATTTTGCCACCTTCTCCAAGGATGATGCCTTTTTGTGTTTCGCGTTGAACCACGATGTCGGCGGCAATTTTGATCAGCGTTTGTTTTTCCTTGAATTCATTCACCACCACGGTGGTGTGGTAGGGAATTTCTTCTTTATATAAATAGAATATCTTTTCACGGATCATTTCGGCAACAAAGAACCTGGTGGGCAGATCCGAAAGTTCATCCCCGGAGAAGAACGGTTCACCTTCCGGCAGATATTTTACAATTACGTCTATCAGGTCTGCGGTTCCCGACGAATAAAGTGCAGAAATTGTTTTCACCTCGCGTGCATAAGGTTTGTTGCTGAAGAACTCAACCACGTTTTGCACTTTTGCGTCGTTTGCTTTGTCGGTCTTATTAACTACGACGATGGAAGGCACTTTCAGCGATAACGCAGAAAACATAGCATCGGTTTCTTCGAGGTTGTCGTTCACGTCTACCAAAAGCAGGGCAACGTCGGCATCCTTTGCCGCCTCACCAACGGCCGACATCATTTTCTCCTGCAGTTTGTATTTAGGTTCGATGATGCCGGGCGTATCGGAAAAAATGATCTGGTAATCCTTTTCCGTAATGATGCCTTTGATCCGGTGCCTTGTGGTTTGCACTTTTGGCGACACGATGGCGAGCTTCTCCCCCATCAAAGCATTGAGTAAAGTGCTCTTCCCCGCGTTAGGTTTCCCGAAAATGCTTACGAATCCAGCCTTCATGGAGCAAAGATACGTGGTCCGGCGGCAGAAGGCAGAAGGCATAGAACGGAGAACGAGAACGGAGAACGAGAACGGAGAACGGGTTCGTTAATGTAGGCAGGTGTAGAAACCTATTGCTTACGCGAGTGCGGATACACCAGCAGCGGAATTTTATTATGCCAGGCGATTTCGCGTGCAATGCTGCGGCGAAATAACTGTTCGAGAAATGAAGCGTGGTGCGTAAACATAGTGAGCAGTTCTCCGCGGCTTGCAAGTACATAGTCTTCCAGAATCTGCGTAATATTTTCTCCCTGCAGCATCGTCACCTTTATGCGTTCAAATTTATTTTCACGCTGCATATCATTGATCAACCGGTCGGTGTCTACGTACTCCACATAAAATCTGGGGGAAAGATTGATGATGTTGATGTATGCTCCCAGGCTTTCCGCAAAGGGAATGAGTGTTTTCACCTCATCGCGCAGGTTGGTGAAGTCTGATGCGTACACGAGTGATTCTATTTTCGTGATCACTGCTTTATCGGGTACAACAATCACCGGCGTGTTACAGTTATTGATCACGTCTACGGCGTTGCTGCCAATCAGGGCTCTTTTTGCGCCGCCTGCACCTTTGGAACCCATGATTACAAGGTTGATACCATTTGTTTCGATCACAGCCCGTAAGGTTTCGTGAATTACTGAACCGTGACTGATAGTAGTGGAAACAGAAACATTCCCCTTAGGTAACTGGCTGAGCAGAGTGCGGAAATCTGCATCGGCCGTTTCCTGCAGTTGATTCATTACCTCGGATGTATCCTGGCGGCCCATGGTTGGGCCAAGGTCGGGCAGAACGTGAATAAGCAGCAGCTCGGCCGAAAGCTGCGTAGCCACGTGGTATGCAAAAACAGCCGCATTTTTTGCGGGCTCAGAAAAATCGACAGGGGCAAGAATTCGCATACGATTAATGTAAGAAAAATAATCCGTATTGATTGTGCTGTGGCTGCCAAATGTTAAAACAAAAACAGGCAGGATTGTTACGTGTATCTTTACAGGCAGATTATGAGCGACGAACAAACACCGAAGAAAAGTATCTGGAGCAAGTTTAACAACTGGTTGTTTATTGGTGTGCTGTTGCTGTTGTTGTTCAACAGTGATGCAAAGGCCTGGGTGTTGCGGCAGCTGATGCATGTAGGTTTGTTTAACGCAAATCTGAATAAGGAAGCGGTTGTTACAAATGCACCTGCTGCATTTCGTTTTATGAATGCAGACGGAAGTACTTCCTCAACGGCCGACCTGCAGGGCAAGGTAGTGTTCATCAACTTCTGGGCAAGCTGGTGCCCGCCATGCGTGGCTGAGATGCCATCGCTGAACGAATTATACAATAAACTTAAAGACGATAACAATATTGTATTCCTGTTCATCAACGAAGACGACGACTTCAGCAAAGCCAAAGCATTTATGCAGGGGAAAGGTTACACACTACCGCTGCAACGCACCGAGGGTACTGTACCCACCTCGATATTCAGCGGAACATTACCCACCACAGTGGTGCTGAACAAACAGGGCCAGGTTGTATTAAAGAAAGAGGGCATTGCAAATTACAATACAGAGGCTTTTGTGAAGCAGTTGAAGGGGTTGAAGTAGATTTCAATCGGGAATGATCAGGTAAAAGCGCAGAATATTCTTCTTGTGAAGCGTTCGGTTTGCGGATCGAATTCGTAGTTGGACGCATGGATAGTGGTTTAAGGGTTGTTGAATATAATGAATTATTTTTCCGATTTCCTACCTTCCCACCCAAATTCTCCTCACCCATGCCCCTTCGCTTAGTATTGTTATTGGTTGTAACATTTTTCACCAGCCATGGTACTGCGCAGGATACCGCAAGAAACAAAGGCGTGGTGATGCGATATTTTGAGGAGGTGCTGAATAAGCAGAGAGTGGATGTGGTGGCGGAAATTTTTGCAGCCGATTATGTATTTGTAAACCTGAAAGATGGTTCCGGGTACAAGGGAACGGAACAACTGCGGAAGTTTCTGCCTTACCTGTTTAAAGCTTTTCCTGATATCAGGTATACGGTCAACAGGATTGTTGCGAACAACAACATCGTGGCGATCGAAGCCACTGCTTCGGGTACACATATAAGTGAGTTCTGGGGTTTTGCACCTATGCGCAATAAGATCCGTGTAACGGAAATCTTCTTCTACACCCTGGCCAATGGTAAAATTGTTGAAGGCCGGGTTCTGCTGGATGTTGATACACTCAAAAGCCAACTCGGCAACGCTGCCGGTGATAAATAACCAACCGCATTTCCGCCTATTTTCGCTGGCAATATGTCCTCTCAGCGAACGTCATTAAAACAACTCGCCCTCCTCTTCCTCAAGCTCGGTGTTATCGGCTTTGGTGGTCCGGCGGTGCATATTGCGCTGATGGAAGAAGAAGTGGTGCGGAAAAGGAAGTGGACGCAGCAGCAGCAGCAGTTGAAGGGATTGAAGTAATCGTTCACAAAGCCAAAGTTGGCAAATAAAAAAGGGGCCTCGCCCCTTTTCTGATTCTTAATTAATCTTATCACCCAGGATCGGTGTCGAAAACTGGTTTTGTAATCATTGTGGTTACAATTTTAAGTCACTCACAAGTCTACGTATTTCAACTCATATAGTCTAATTTGGTACCATAGGTAAAAGCAATGGAGGATCAGTACGGCGGGTATTTCCGCTCCCACTCTTTGTCTGGATAATCAGTATAGCCTTTATACCGGATGAAAAGATCATTTGCAATTTCGCTCACAAGCTCGCTCATACGAAGATTGGAAATCCAATTGTCAGGAATCGCACGATCGCTTAGTATTAATCCGAGCAGGTTTCCTGTCATCGCTCCTGTGCTGTCGGAATCACCAGAATGATTGATAGAGAGCAGTACGCCTTTTGTGAAATCATCTTCGTGAACAAGAGAACAATATAAAGCAATAGCAAGTGCTTCTTCTGCAATCCAGGCGCCGCCCAGCGATTCCACTTTCTGCGCCGATGGTTCGCCAGATGATGCTAACCTTATTGCATTATTAATTGCATTGAGAGTTTCTTCGTGACCGCGCTTCTGTATTAACAGGGGTATTGTTGATTCAAGAGAACCGCGCAGGTCATGATCCTGAACCAGGAAGGCGATGATTGCGGCAAATGCGCCTGCACTCAAATAACCCGTAGTGTGCCCGTGTGTGATAGCTGCCAGTTCGCACCCGGCTTTAAATGCCCATTCGGGTTGATCGTACCACATCAGTCCCGCTGGTGCGATGCGCATAACGCCCCCGCAACCTTTGCTGTCGTTGATGGGATTTTCAATAGTGCCGCAAATGCCTGAACGCAAAGAACTGACACAAGCATTTCCCGGCTCGCGCCTCACCTTTAGCTCGTCCAAACCCAGTAGCCAGCTATGGAGGTTCTCGCTTTCGGTAATACCCGGGGGAAGTTCTTTTTGCGTGCTGAGCCAGCGCAGGTAAGCACGATGCGTAATGATGGTATGCGCTCCTTTTATACCTCGTTGCAAAGCCCTATGCTCTGCTCTTAACACCCCTTCGGCGGTAAACAGTGTCATCTGCGTATCGTCGGTAAAATACCCGGTGCCATCTGCGAACTCTGCATAATCCGTAACCCCGCTCCTGCCGTAAGTGTCATAGATCGAAGAAAGACTTAAAAACTCTATTGGCGCACCCAACGCATCGCCAATTGCTCCACCGAGCAGGCAGCCGCGGACGTGAGAAAGAGAATGTTTCATTTTAGTGAAATAAATACTGATGAAGGCAAACTCCTTACTTCTATTAAGATTTACTAGCACCAATTAACCAAACATCAGCTACAACATTCTTTTGTAGCGTATTAATAAGCTTTATGAGAAAAGCTTCTCTACATCGTCGATCGAATGTACAAGCAATTCACGCTCGCGCTTACCACTAAACGACTTCACCACCCCGATCTGCTCAAGCTGATGCATAATAGTATTAGCCTGTTGATCATTCAATCGTAGTGGACTTTTTATTACAGCTATAGAAGCAAACCTGGCTTTCACAATGAGGATTGCCGCCCTTTTCAAAAGACGATTTCCCTTTAAGTCCGCACTAGACGTGTTGTTCGATAAAGATTTCGTTCCTATAATGGTCTCAATCTTGCTGTCAATATCAATTAATGTCTCCCTTGTGCGATCAAAATCAGGATAGAACTTTTGCACTTCGGCTGAATAATGGAAATAGTCATGCAACATAATCCGTTTTTGCGCATGTTCGTATTCTTCTCTTGCTTCTTCATCTATTTCCCTGTTTCTTTTCTTTACCTCTTCAATCTGTTTATTGTACTGCTCGTCATATTCCAGTTTCCGTTGTTTTCCGCTGCCGAACCAGACGGAAGGCGGTTGGTATGCCGGGAAGTTAATCAATTTTCTTTCCTTAATCTTTTCTGCACTCGCTTTTTGCTGAATCAAATCTTCGAAAGCAGAATCGAGATGGAATAAAGGTGATTTGAAGAACATCTCTCTTTGATCAAAAGCTTCTGATTTGAGACGCACCAACTTGTCCTTGCTGCTCTGAGCGAACATCTTATCCTGAAGCTCCACCAATTCGGAAATGCAAAATTGAAGATTACCTTCTAATCCTTCAGAATAACTCATCATAAAATATATCCTCTCTTCCATTGTTCGAACGGACTCAAAAGTTTTCACCAGAAGATGCAAAGTGAAGGTTAGATCTTTTAAGATTCGCTGTCTTTCCTTTTGCCATAACTCCGCCGCCTGATTGCGAAGCATCAGTTTCTGCATCTCGTTAGCTGCCGCTGCTTGTTGATTCAATACTGTCAGCTCGACATTCTGGTGGTATGCCTGCTGTAGTAACCCCTGCGTCAGTTTCCTAGTTTTGGCTACGTTGACCGCCTGATAGATCATCAGGGCTTTATCAAACCTGTCTAAAGGCATAAGGATAGGGTTTAAGGTATAGTTTGTTCAGTTTTCATTGAAAATACCTAAAAGTTATGGAAAGAATACCTGCTAAACACTTCCAGTATTTGTCATAAACCCCAGTCTAGCCCTTTCATAATTTCACCTCTTGCACCCTCCTATCCAAGTCCTTCCAGTTGGGTAAACGCTTGGATAGCTCCGACCAGAAGCGGCGAGAGTGATCTTTGATTTTGGTGTGGGTGAGTTCGTGTAATATGATGTAGTCGATTAACTGGTAGGGTAGTTTTACCGCGAGCGGGTTTAATATGATTTTATTTCCTGGTGTACAGCTGCCCCACCGCTTACGCATGGTGCGGAATTCGAGTTTCTTGTACTCGAACTCGTGTCTGGCAGCAATCTTACTTACGCGCGGAGTTATCTTCTCAGTAGCTTTCTCCTTATAGAATGTTACTATTGCAGCCCGGATTTCATTTTGAGAACTTGCAGGATTTACCTGTATTTTAAAGCTCGATTCGTTAAATGAGACGTTTACTGCAGTAACGCTGCTATCTGCCTTCACTTGCACATAATAGTTCTTACCAAGGTAAGGAAGCCTGGAACCGGTAACAATATCATTCTTGTTCGGCCGGCGAACTGTCTGCAATTTGTCAAGTATCCACTTCGCCTTTTTCAGTACCAGGCGATCACCCAACTCGGATTCTATCTTACTGCCCTTTAGCACAACGCCCTCGTGTGCATCTACGGTTATGTAGTGCGATTTAAGCCTGTTTTTCTCTTCAAATGTATATTCGATTATCCTGCCACCATATCCTACTCTACGCATCGCGATTGCTCTTTAATATGTTGATCAGTTCACCCGCCTTTATTTTGGCAGCTGGTCTGTCCATCTTTATTTTCAGAAAACGGATGATCTTGTTTTCGATATCCTTCACCACCATGCCCTTTGTTTCCCAATCTACAATGTCGAGCTCTCCTTTGATCAGATCAAACAATGTTCTGGTGGCATCGTCAGCACCCTCATCAAATATCGTCTTCATGGTATCGTACACCGCCTGCTCACGCTCGGTGGTGAAGCCCTTTTCCTCTCCTTCCTTCTGATGGTCGACAATCTTATCCTGAATTTCAGTAAAAGCTTTCAGAAGTTCCGTTTGCGAAATTCGCTCTTCTTCTTTCATTTTCAGCAACTCCTCAAGCCTTTGCGCAAGCGGCTTGTAAAAGTCGGGATTCTTCTCCAGGCCAACCTTTATCACATACTTCAGGTTGTTACGCATTTTCAGCTCTTTCGTTGCTGGCGACGCGTTCATTATTTCCTCGCGAAACCTGTCTTTGTCAATTATAGATATGGGCTCGTTTAATAAATTTTGTATGCCGAGCGATTTCAGATGATCATCTATCAGCGACTGCAACAGCTGGCTTTCTTCTTTCGTTACCTGCAGTTCTTCATCTTCCGGGTAAGCATTACGTGCAATCAGCCTGATTTCATTGTACAGCTTGAAGTCTTTATTAAACTTCATTGCCTTTTTGTTGGGAAGTACAATGGCGATAGACTTGTTAAAATCCTTCAGCAACTCTTTAAACTTGTCGCGATTCTCTAACGGCTCAATAAACCGAACAGCCTCATCAATAAACTCGTTGCGCATGTACAGGCGGTCATGTCTAATCGGTTTGAAGAAATCCCCCAGTTTCGAATGGTTCATCTCCAGCTTTGGCAACTCTTCATTCAAATTCTTTAGTATGTCGTCCCGCTTGAGATCACCACTAAATATTTCCAATGCTTGTATCAGGTGTGCAGTGATTCCAACATAGTCTACAATGTAACCCGCCTGTTTTCCTTTACCACTACGGTTCACACGCGCAAGAGCTTGCAAAAGATTGTGTTCCTTGAGTGGCTTGTCCAGGTACAGGCACGAAGCGATGGGTGCATCGTAGCCGGTTAACAGCATGTCTGAAACGATGATGATCGCCGTATTGTCGTACTTCTTTTTGCCGGACTTTTCTGTTTCGTCAACGTTACCGAAAGGAAGCTTGTAATCTTCCGTCACCTTCTTTACATCTTCGGGGGCCACTACCCAGGTTGGCTTCTGCTCGCCCGGATTCTTTTTATTCCACTCCAGCGTTTCGTAGTATTCACGAGCGATTAGGTCTGATTTTGGCGAGCCTATGGATACGACAACTTTGGTATCGAAGTTGTGTTCCCCCTCCTCATTAAGTTTTTCAAAAGCCTGTTTATAGCGAATTGCCGCAAAACGGCCGCTGCACACCAGCATGCCCTTATGACCGTTTGGATAGATTTTATCCCGATAAT
>JAFAGE010000090.1 GCA_023423015.1 Bacteroidota bacterium | reverse complement strand
TAATGATATAGGCTATAAACACCACGGGAACTGCCAGCCATCCCATGAAAATAGCGGAGATCAAAGCTATGACAGCCAGAATTATTTTCGGCAGATGATCTTTCAATCCGCCGCCTGAAAACTTCATTGCTATAAAAGGAATGCGACTGATCATCAGATAACTTACAAGCAAGGTGATGGCGTATAAAACCCATTTATTAATAAGCAGCGTTGCTATATCGAAATAGTTATAGTAAATAATCACTGGTAATGATGCCACGAACAATCCTGCTGCGGGGCTTGGCAACCCGTTAAATCCTGTGGATTCGCTGCTTTCCGCATTAAAGCGTGCAAGTCTCCACGCAGCTGCTGCAGGAAACAGGAGCGCTGGTGCCAATGCCCAGAGCGATACATCCAGCCCATCTTCCTGCGCACTGTAACTGATGCGAAGTAATTGGTATAGTATCATTCCCGGAGCTACGCCAAAGCTTACCGTATCGGCAAGCGAATCGAGCTGTACACCAATAGAAGAAGTTGCTTTGAATAATCGCGCCACAAATCCGTCGAGAAAATCAACAATGGCTGCGAACAGGATTAGAATGGAGCCCCACCAGATTTTTTCGGGAAGTTGAGGAACCCAGGCGCCAGTATCAATTACCACAAGTGTTTCTCCCGTTTGCAGAATAAAGATGATGGCAACGCATCCAAAAAGGAGGTTAAGCAACGTAAACAGGTTAGGGATTTGTTTTAGCATGGTATATTATTTCTTCATCAGGCCTTCGATCTCTTCAACCGTAATCGGAATATTTTTCATCAGATCTTTATTTCCGTCTTCTGTGATCCACACATTGTTTTCAATGCGGATTCCCATTTTCTCCTCCTCTATATAAATGCCCGGTTCCACTGTAAGCACCATGCCGGGTTGAAGAGGCCCGGTACGTGTTCCGAGATCGTGCACATCTATTCCGAGATGATGCGATATTCCATGATAAAGATATTTCCTGTAAAGACGGTTGTCTTTGTCTTCGTTTTTTACATCGCTTTCACTGAGCAATCCAATCATCACAAAAATCCTGGTAGCTTCTTCACCTACTTTGTCAGTGTAGTCGACCAGTGTTATTCCCGGCTTCAATAATGATTTTGCATAGTTGTGCAGGTGCAGGCATGCATTGTACACTTCTGCCTGGCGCGTTGTGAATTTGCCATTAACGGGAACAGTGCGGGTAAGATCTGCGCAATATCCGCCATAATTCGCGCCGAAATCCATGAGTATGAGTTCGCCATCCTTACACTCCTGGTTGTTTGCTACATAGTGCAGCGTACGTGCGCGGTCACCCGACGCGATGATGCTGTCGTATGCTTCACCAGCTGCGCGCTGCGTCAGAAATGAATGAACTATTTCAGCTTCAATTTCATATTCCATTACGCCAGGACGAATGAATTTAAGAACGCGTTCAAATGCCTTTTGCGTAATGTCCATAGCCTGCTGCATCACGGCCACTTCAGCAGCGGTCTTAATTGACCGGAGTTCCTTTAGAATTTTTGCGCTCCGCCTGAATTTGTGAAATGGATATTTACTTTTAATGTCACGGGCATAACGATAGTCGCGGGTTTCTACCTGGCTTGCCTTCCTGTCGTTTTCATTGCTGTTGAGGTAGATTGTATCGGCTTCATGTATCCAGGCCTGTAAAGAAGCTTCGAGCGAATCGAGCCACATTACCGATTGGACGCCGGCAATCTTCTTTGCTTCATCGGCACGCAATCTTCTTCCATCCCATTTTTCTTTAAGTTCATTAGGCCGCACGAGCACGAGGACCTCCTTCATTTTCGCATCGGGATTATCGGGAAACAGAACCAGCATTGTGTCTTCCTGCATGATACCTGTGAGCCAGTAGAGATCAGAGTTCTGCTTAAATGGATGAAGCGCATCGCCGTTCGATGGCATTTCGTCGTTGCTATTGAAGATGGCTATCGATCCCTTTTTCATCCTTTCGGTAAATCTTTTCCTGTTCTGTACAAAGATGGAAGGATCGAGCGGGCGGTGCTTCATCAGGCAAATGATTGAACGTCTTTAAAAAAGATGTAAAAATAGGAGATTTCGTGCTGGTATAATGATTGAACCTAAGATTGCGAAGGCGACAAAAACTAACGTTTGTTAGTTATATGAAATTGGGTAATATTGATCAATAATTGAATAATCTTCAGTTTGGGTGCGTTTTCGGCCTTTGTTTTAGATGTAATCACAAATTACCTTTGGCGCCTAACCTATGCTTGCCTATGCTGGTCTCTACGATTGCACCCACAGGGAAAGCGGCCGGATTAATAACCGGCCGGTCGGCCCGTATCCACCACCAACCGACCCCCGATCAACTTGTTCAGGACACCCTTCGCCTCAGGCAGGGGGTCCTGGGCAATACCGGGGCGCTGGTCATTAACACCGGTAGGTTCACCGGAAGAAGTCCGAAAGATCGCTATATCGTAAATGACAGTATCACAACCGGTGTGGTCGACTGGAATCAGTTCAATCAACCGATGCCAGAGGAGAACTTCCAGGCATTTGCCCGGTCGATGCAGGAGTATTTCGACCAGGTATCCGAACTATGGATCCAGGACGCCCAGGCATGTGCCGACATCCGTTTCAGGATGAATATTCGCGTGACGGCAGAAAATCCCTGGTCAGCGTTATTTGTTTACAACATGTTCCTCCGACCGGATTTTGGTTCTGCTGCATCGTTTGAACCTGACTGGCATGTGTATGTGGCCCCCGGTTTAAAACTCGACCCGGTAAAATGTGGTACAGGCAACGGGCACGCCGTTGCAATCAGCTTCAAAGAGCGAATGGTATTGATTGCAGGTACCGGGTATACTGGCGAAATCAAAAAAAGCATATTTACAGCACTCAATTTCCTGCTACCACAATCGCGTTCGGTTTTGAGCATGCACTGTGCGGCCAATATGGGAGAAGGTGGTGATACTGCACTATTCTTTGGCTTAAGCGGAACCGGCAAAACCACGCTGAGTGCCGATCCGAAGCGTAGCCTCATTGGAGATGACGAGCATGGATGGACGCGTGACGGAATTTTTAATTTCGAAGGAGGATGTTATGCGAAAGTGATCAACCTTTCAGCAGAAAAGGAGCCGCAGATTTACGGTGCCATCCGGCAGGGGGCGTTGCTCGAAAACACCGCCTTTCGCCCGGGAAGTAATGAGGTAGATTTTTGCAGCACCGAAATCACAGAAAACACAAGGGTATCTTACCCCTTACATTATATCCAGAATTCGGTATCACCTTCAATAGGTGCAATACCATCCAATATATTTTTTCTTACCTGTGATGCCTATGGTGTGTTGCCACCAATATCGCGGCTCACAACCGCGCAGGCGATGTATCATTTCATTTCCGGGTACACAGCTAAAATTGCGGGTACCGAAGCAGGCATAACCGAGCCCGTTTCTACTTTTAGTGCCTGCTTCGGCGCGCCGTTTCTTCCGCTGCATCCGGGCCGCTATGCCAGCATGCTGGGGGAAAGAATAACTCAAAGTAAGGTACATGTATGGCTTGTGAATACCGGATGGACCGGCGGGCCATACGGCACAGGTAGCCGCATTGCGCTTCAACTCACCCGCAATATGATCGCCGCTGCACTTCGTGGACAGCTGCTTCAAATTCCATACGTCAAACATCCTTTGTTTGGTGTGGAAATGCCTGTGCTTTGCACAGGTGTACCATCTGCCATGTTAAACCCCCGGAATACCTGGGCGGATTCACACGCCTATGAAGTGCAGGCGAATAAACTGGCCAAACAGTTCGCCGAAAACTTCCTCAAATACTCCGATGGCGTAAGCGAAGAAATCCGCAGTGCCGGACCGATCGTCGCTGTATGAGATAACTTGTTAAATCGCTGCATTTTTCCTCAGGAAAAAATATTTTTGCAACGTCATGCACAAATTTTTTTTGATCCTGTTACCTCTGTTTTTTGCCGGGTCGGCCGATGATAACCTTATTGAATGGAGCCCTGCCCGTAAGCTCAAATGGGAAGATTTCAAAGGCACGCCGAATCCGGCCTCTACCAATGCGGCTTTAACCAACAGCAGTATAACAGTGGAATTCGGGTACAACCACAAAGGCCTAACCCACAGCATTAAATGCAGGTTCAACAAACAACTTTCGTGGGGAAGAATCAAAAACGACTACATTTTAAATCACGAACAAGGCCATTTCGACATCGCAGAAATTCACGCGCGTTTGTTGCACAAAGCTTTGCTTGCCTATACATTCAATGCGAATACGGTGAGTAATGACGTGAACAAGATTTACACTGATGTGATGAAAATGCACACCGACACACAGCAATTGTACGACCAGGAAACCAATCACTCCATTGATTCTGCGACTCAACGAGCATGGGATACTAAAATAGCAACGATGTTGAAGGATAATGAAGAATTTGCTTCGTACAAATAAGTTCAGAACAGGCCGTACAACATCCCGTCGATTTTACCGATGATTTCACCCAGGTGTTCTTCATTTTCGGGGAACTTGTTTTTATCAACATCTACAACCAGCAAGGGTCCTTCGCGGTAGCCATCGATCCATTTATTGTAGTAATCATTCAGGCGCTTCAGATAGTCGAGACGAATATTTTCTTCATAGTCCCTGCCACGTTTCTGAATCTGGGCAACCAGAGTTGGCACCGATGCTTTGAGGTAAATCAGCAGATCCGGAGGCTGAACCATTGACTTCAATGTTTGAAAAAACGCGAAATAGTTGTCAAAATCCCGTTTTCCCATCAATCCCATTTCGTGAAGGTTGGGAGCGAAGATGTGCGCGTCTTCGTATATCGTGCGATCCTGTATTACGGTTTCCGTTCCGCGTTGGATTTCCAGCAACTGGTTCAACCGTCCGTTGAGGAAGTATATCTGCAGGTTGAAGCTCCACCGGGGCATGTCTTCATAAAAATCGTAGAGATAAGGATTGTGATCTACGTCTTCGAACTGGGGGATCCAACGGTAGTGTTTGCTCAGCAGTTCTGTAAGGGTGGTTTTACCAGCGCCGATGTTTCCGGCAACTGCTATATGTTTAGGTTTCTTGCTCTTTGCCATTGTAATATTATTGCCGCCCGCTGAGTAATGGTGGGTTCGATAAATATACTCAAATCTGTAATGTGCACTAAAAATAATCGAGGCCCATTGCTCTTCTAACCTCATCGAGGGTAGCTTGTGCACTTGCCCGGGCTTTCGCCGCACCTTTGGTCATAATCTGCTTCAGATAATTTTCGTCGTTGTATATAGCCATGGCTTTTTCCCGGATGGGTTTCACAAAGCGAATCATATCGTCCGCAAGTTGATTTTTCATATCGCCGTAGCGAATAGTGAGATTATTAAAATCGTTATCGAATTTGGCAATCACTTCCGGTTCGCTCACGAGTTCCATCAATTGAAACAGGTTTTGAATTGCTTCCGGTTTTGGAGAATTCGGTGTTACGGGGACCACGTCCGTTTTTGCCTTTTTTATTTTTTTGCGGATCAATTCATCATCGTCGGAAAGATAGATCGTTGCAAACTGGTTTTCACTTTTACTCATTTTTCCTGTTCCATCAAGTGCAGGAACTTTTACCAGGTTTTCACCAAAGTTAAATGCATAGGGTTCGGGAAACACATCGCCATACCGGTGGTTAAACCGGTTCACGAAATTGCGCGCCATTTCGAGGTGTTGTTCCTGGTCTTTACCCACAGGAACCATCGTTGCACGGTGAAGAATGATATCAGCCGTTTGCAGTACAGGGTAGGTTAGCAATCCCGCATTTACATTCTGCGGATGCTGCCTGATTTTCTCTTTGAAGGTTGTTGTTTTTTCCAACTCGCCGATATAGGCAAGCATATTCAGGTATAAATAAAGCTCTGAAGTTTCGGGTACATGGCTCTGACAGTAAAGTGCCACTTTATCGGGATCTAAACCGCAGGCGATGTTTTCGGCAAGTACGCGGTGTACATTCGATTTCAATTCCTTCGTATCGGGATGCGTGGTGAGGGAATGCAGGTCGGCAACCATAAAAAAACATTCGTATTCTTCCTGCATTTTCACATAGTTCTTTATCGCCCCGAAGTACGTGCCCAGGTGCAGAAAGCCCGTACTGCGTATGCCGCTCATCACACGCCCTTTAGATTCACTACTTTTCATAAGGCAGCGAAGATAAATAAATGGAGTGAAGCAGAGTTGCCGGAGGTTTTACAGGCGGGTTTTCCAAAGCGCAATTTTTTCTTTCTTCCACGATTCAAAGCTGCCATCGAGTATTTTGCTTCGCGCTTCACTTACCACGTGCATGTAGAAAGCGAGATTGTGAACGCTGGCGATGGTGAGGCCCAATATTTCTTTTGACTTAACAAGGTGCCGCAGGTATGCTTTTGAATAATAATTGCTCACCGAACTTTCAAATCCTTCATCGATAGGAGAGAAATCTTTCTCCCATTTCTTATTGTCGATGTTAATGATTCCCTGTGTGGTAAACAGCATACCGTTCCGTCCGTTACGTGTTGGCATAACACAATCAAACATGTCTACCCCATACCCTATACACTCAATGATGTTCCAGGGTGTACCGACACCCATGAGATAACGGGGTTTTTCTGCAGGAAGATGATCGCAGCAAAGTGCGGTGAATTCATACATCATTTCTTCAGGTTCGCCAACGCTTAATCCGCCGATTGCGTTTCCTGGCGCGCCGGCAGCTGCTATTGCTTCGCAGGAGGCAATCCTGAGGTCTTTGTACGTGCCACCCTGCACAATCGGAAAGAGACTTTGCGAGTATCCATACCTGTTAGTAGTTTCTTCGAATCTTCTGATGCATCGGTTAAGCCAGCGATGCGTAAGTTCCATCGAATCTTTTGCATATTTATACTCACTCGGGTATGGCGGGCATTCATCAAAAGCCATAATGATGTCGGCGCCGATGATGCGTTGTATATCCATTACCGTCTCCGGCGTGAATAAATGTCGGGAACCGTCTATATGCGACTGGAAAAGGACGCCTTCTTCGCTGATCTTTCTCGAGCCTGCCAGGGAGAATACCTGGTATCCGCCGCTATCGGTCAGGATTGGTTTATGCCAGCCATTAAACGCATGTAATCCTCCTGCATCCTCCAGCACCGCCAATGATGGTCGCAGGTAAAGGTGATAGGTATTACCAAGAATGATCCGGGCTTTTACATCATTCTCCAATTGTTGTTGGGTTACAGCTTTCACACTTCCAGCCGTTCCCACCGGCATAAATATAGGAGTGAGTATATCGCCATGATCGGTGGTGATCACACCTGCGCGGGCTTTGGTAGAATTATCGGTGTGGTGGAGCGAGAAATTCAATGGAAAAGTGAAAAGTGAAAGGTGAAAGGTGAGAAATAAATCATTTCCGTTTTTGTTGTTCGAAGAGCCACGGGAGTAGCTGTGGTTCCGCGAATGCATTGGTCCAGCTATCGTGACCTACTCCCTCGTATTCGGAATATTTCACTTTTGCACCGGCTTTTTTAAGGGCATTTACCATCAACCTTGAATTCGAAGGCAGAACTACGACGTCGGACGATCCGTGAAATACCCAGATAGGAAAGTTCCTGGCGTAGGTTTTCACCTTTTTCGGATCGCCGGCTCCGCATATCGGGAATGCGGCCGCAAAAACCCGGGGGCGGCGCCAGAGGATTTCGAATGTTCCCATTCCACCCATTGATAAACCTCCAACATATACCTTTCTGGTGTCGATCTGCGGGGTAGCGGTTATAGAATCGAGAAATGTGAGCAGCAGTTGCATGGGCTTAACCGGTGCGGCTTCCGAGAGGAACCTGAACTTACCGAGTGAATCTGCTCCCGGAGGCGGCTCCCTTTTCAACACGGCCCAGGTACTATCGCGCGGACATTGAGGAAATATCACGAATGCCGGGTACTGCACCCTGTTTAACGAATCGAGAAACAGGGAGGCTCCATGCACCAGTTGTTTTTCGTTATCTGATCCCCGCTCGCCAGCGCCATGGAGGAAAAGGACCAGCGGATATTTTTTATTAACGTCGTACTTGCTCGGATACAAAATGCGGTAATTCAATGTGTCGCCGCCGGAACCAAATTTTTCCCTCTTGAACAGCGATGTGTCCTGAGCATAAGAACCGGATATAATTAACAGTGTTATAAGCGAATACACGAATTTCATGACAGAAAGGTACAAGTTTTTGAAGTACTTTTGGCGCTGGAACATGTTTAAAATCATTGACTGGTACATTATTAAAAAGGTGATCACATCTACCATCTTCATGATGATCATCTTTTCGGTAATAGCGGGTGTTGTGGATGCGAGTGAAAAGGCCGATGATTTTGTAAAGTCCGGTCTCTCTGCATATTACATCCTCACGAAATATTTTGCCGGCTTCATTCCATTTATTATCTCAATGATCTTCCCTTTGATGGTGTTCATTGCGGTAATTCTTTTTACGTCCAAGATGGCTTCGCGTACAGAAATTGTGGCGATGCTGGCGGGCGGTGTTCGGTTCAACAGAATTCTCCGGCCTTATCTCATAGGTGCAACTATCCTGGCGGGTGCTTTCTGGTATTCGGCCCAGTACCTTATACCTAAAGCAAATGTGTTGCGTGCCAATTTCCAAAGCACCTATATCGATGCAAAGAGTTCGTATGAAGTGGGCCAGTATCTCGCCAAGGGTAGTAACGTCTATTTGCGCATCGATTCCATCACGTACGCCGGCATGCGTAACTACGACACGATCACCAAGACGGCCTGGGGTGGGTTTTTTATGGAGCGCCTTTCTGGTACCAACGTCGTTTACAACCTGCGTGCACAAACCATGCGATGGGATACTGCTGCAAATAAGTGGAAACTCGAACGGGTGATGGAGCGCAATATCAATGGAATAAAGGAAGACGTAAAGACCCACAAAACCATGCACCTCGATCTGAATGTAAAGCCCGCGGAGATCAGGTTCGATAAATACCTCAAAGACAAGATGACCACTCCCGAGTTGAAAAAATACATCAAGCAGGAGGAGTTGCGTGGCACCGAAGGATTAAACGACTACAAGGTGGAACGTTATCGCCGTGATGCGACACCGGTTTCCGTGATTCTGCTCACCATAATGGGGGCAGTTGTAGCTTCGCGCAAAACCCGCGGGGGGTCAGGCTTACACATGGCCATCGCCATCATACTGGCTGCGGTATTCGTGGTGATGGACAAATTTTCGCTTACCTTTTCTACCAAAGGAAATCTGCATCCTTTTCTTGCAGCGTGGATGCCCAATATTATATTCAGTATCGTAACGATTTACCTCTACAGAAGAGCGCCGAAGTAATCATTTTTGATTTTAATAATGTAGATCACGGCGTTGTTGATTAAATTCGCGTTCCGGTTTTCGGGGCGCACAGACTACGTGCAGCGTAATATTCAAGAAAACGAACATATCATGGGAATAATGAAAGAGAGGTTCAAATCGGTGTCGGACACGGCAGGAGCTGAGATTAAAGACATATTAAAAGAACATGGCACAAAGAAGATTGGTGAGGTTCAACTCTCTCAGATTTACCAGGGTATGCGGGGAATGACGGGTTTGGTTTCAGAAACTTCCCTGCTCGACGCTCATGAAGGCATTCGTTTTCGTGGTTATTCTATTCCTGAATTACAAAAGAAACTACCAAAAGCTCCCAACGGCAGTGAGCCATTGCCGGAGGGATTATTCTATCTGATGCTCATCGGCGAATTGCCGACGGAGGAAGACGTTGCATATGTGAGCTCGGTGTGGCAACGCCGCTCGCATGTGCCCAACCATGTTTTTGATGTGATTGATGCAATGCCGCTTACTGCACACCCCATGACGATGTTTGTTGCGGGTATTATGGCCTTGCAAACTGAAAGCAACTTCGCAAAGAAGTATGCGGAAGGTATGAGCAAGAAAGACTATTGGGAGGCGGTATTCGACGATGCCATGGACCTGATTGCACGCCTGCCACGTGTGGCGGCATACATATATCGCCGCAAGTATAAGAATAGCGATCACATACAACCCAATGGATTGCTCGACTGGGCAGGTAACCTGGCACATATGCTCGGTTATACAGACGTTCGTTTCAAAGAATTGATGCGATTGTATATGACAATTCATGCCGACCATGAAGGCGGAAATGTTTCTGCTCACACCACACATTTGGTTGGTTCGGCATTGAGCGATCCTTACCTTTGCCTCGCCGCAGGAATGAATGGTCTTGCGGGCCCTTTACACGGCCTTGCCAACCAGGAAGTGATCAAGTGGATCTTTGAGATGCGGCAGGATTTAAAAACCGATTCCCCGGGCAAGGACCAGATCAGGGAATATGTTGAGAAAACACTGAGCGAAGGAAAGGTGGTTCCTGGATATGGTCACGCTGTTCTACGTAAAACCGATCCGAGGTTTACAGCCCAGATGGAGTTTGGTAAGAAGCACATGCCCGACGATCCGCTGGTGCAAACAGTGTGGAACATATACGAAGTGGTTCCACCGGTATTGAAGTCGCTCGGAAAAGTAAAAAATCCCTGGCCAAATGTTGACGCACACAGCGGCGCACTGCTGGTTCACTTTGGCCTGAAGGAATATGAATTTTACACTGTTCTGTTTGGTGTGAGCCGCTCACTTGGTGTGCTGGCGAGCCTAATCTGGGATCGTGCTTTAGGGTTGCCCATTGAAAGACCAAAATCCGTAACTACGCAGCTTGTGAAAGATTGGTTGAAAGGAAAGGGAGATATTTGGGGAGATTGATAAACGTGAGAGGTGAGACGGCAGATGTAAAACGTGAGCAGTGAGCGGTGAGAAGTATTGAATCGTTCTCCGTTCTTAGGC
>JAFAGE010000064.1 GCA_023423015.1 Bacteroidota bacterium | reverse complement strand
CATTGAAGTTGTTCACAATTATCGAAAACACAAGCAGGCGTTTACTCCTTGTATACATGTAGCCGCTCAGTGCGGTAACACCCGACATACTACCTGTTTTAGCGTAAAGCACAACATTGGTCGAACGGGCTTTTCCTGTGGGCCTGGGTTCGCCTTTAAAATAGCCGCGAAGAGTACCCGAGTCTCCCGTGGGGAAAATTGTTTTTAATCGTTCGATGCCAAATTGAATCCGCATGCTATCGAGCAAAACGACAAAATCGCGGGGAGAAAACAAATTATACCTGCTGAGGCCGCTGCCATCAACCCACACGGGCTTCTGAGGTAACCAGGCGAGGTCTGTGTTCAAAATTGAATCGATAAGCATCTCTACATCAAGTACACCGAATTTTTCTTCAGAAACCATCAGGAGCAATTGCTCTGCCATAAAATTATCACTTCGGTACATCATCGGCCGGAGCACGGAATCCAGCGGTTGCGTGCCTATCGACTTTTTCTGCGGATCTGTTACTACAAAATTGTTGTTGATGGTAATGTTCTTGTGAACTGTATCCGCCAATAATTCAACAGCAGTAGATGTTCCGTTCGTAATAAATGGAACATAAAGTTCCTTTTTATCTTCCGGGCCTTCGCTGATTGTAAATACGTTATTCAACCGGTCACGTTTTACCTGGAACTTCGGCTCTTCGGGGTTTGGCTCGAAGCCCACTTTCCAGTTTACCTCCGGGTCTGAATACACCGACATAGATTGTTCGGGGTCCGTATCACTTCCGGCAACTTTTTCCTGAACCCAGCGGAGAACGTTTCCATATACAGGCAGCAGATTACGCTCGGTCATGTATTCGTCTGAAAAATCATCCCACGACCAGCCTTTTCCCAATTCACGATCCTGCCAGTGATGATCGACGAGATATATCTTTTTACGTTGGGCTTTTAAAAAGTCAATCACCGGTTGTTTTGGAAAATCGCGGTGCAGCAGTGTAGGATCACCGGTGGGCAGAATATATACTGCCGTATCGTTTTCATAATATCTCAAACCTGTGAGCAGATGTTTAAGATATTTCAGTGATGCGTAGGTGGTGATGATTTTAACATTGGACGCGGGAACGAAATATTTATCGCCATTGTAATCGAATACCTGCTTTTTAGCCAAGGGATCATATATGCTGATGCCTACGTGAGCATGCTTTAACAGGGTGTCTTTCAACAATGTTCTCAATGCATCATTGCCGGGACCAGTAGTCTGTGCCGAAGCAGAAACAAAAAGCAGTGATGGCAGGATATACAATATTAAAACCTTCATATCATACGCTTCTCTCCTGTGCACGAAGCCAGCGTTCAGGAATTTCATTAGTGCTTGCCTGAACGTAGTCGTTGTAAGAACAGGCGATGTATTGTTTATCCGGCAGCTGCATCCACCAGCGGCCCGTACGTTTACTTTGCAGGAATGTGGTAGCTACTTCTGCAAAAGCAGTATGGTATTCGTTAAATGCTTCCTTTTCTGTCATGCCTGCTTCCCTTCTGCCACGACTTCTTCCTTCGATATAATACCACAACATCTGTGCGATCTGTTTGGCAGTAAGATTTTCTTTGTCGTTCAGTGATTCATACCCATATATTCCGATAGAAGTCGTTACAGCGCTCATACCTGCATACCTGAAAAGCGCGCAGGCCTCGTCGCCGGTAAATCCGTTTGGCGAAACGCGATTTGCCGGGGCATAGGCGTTCGCAATTGCACTGATGTCGAAACTGAAAAGCTCAGCATGGCGAATCACAGGTTCCATCTCTTCGATATTCTCCCGCACTTTGCCCACGCGGTAACAATCGAACCGCAGCTTATCAAGCGTTTCGAGCATATGCGGATGCACATAGTAGCTCTGGAAACCGATATGATTGTAATGCCTGATAAAATTCGGCTCGCCGGTAAGTATTTCCATTAAGAAATGATCTGCAGGTGACGGCGAGTTTGTATCCAGGTCGATAAGGGCATCTACACACACTGCTTCAATAATTCTCTGGGTGTCGGCAAAAGCATAATACTGTGAAAGTGTAAGGTCGTGCGAGCCGCCAATAATGATTAAAGGCTTATTCAACGCCTGGATTTCCTTGCATATCGTTTTTAGTGCGGCATACGTATCGGTGAGGGAAGCACCCTGTACAATATTACCGATGTCGGCGATATTGAACTGATCGTGCCACTGGTACATGCGATACAATTCGTGACGGACGAGATCGGTAGAATAGCTGGTTTTAAATGGACCGGAACCTCGCTGATCGGCACAGCCCACAATTACAATATCTGCCTCGTTGAGATCTGGAAATTCTGTTTCGTACACATGTACAAGACGACCGAGTTGTCCGTCATGATAAGGATCGTCGTTGGCAATTACCGCAAGTTTTATAGGAGCAAGAAAGTCGGCAATGTGTAGGTTATCGGGCATGGTGCAAATGTATTGCATCTCCCTATCTTTGCCGCATGGAACAACTGCTGCAGCAGATAGAGAATTACAGGAGTGAAATAGAACAGCTGACGCCTGATGGCGCGCAGGCTCTTGAAGCATATCGCATCCGGTTCCTTGGTACAAAAGGCATTCTCAAAAGCCTGTTTTCAGAAATGAAAAATGTACCGGCCGATAAAAAGAAAGAATTTGGCCAGGTATTGAACGAATTCAAACAACTGGCTGAATCGAAATACGAAAACTGGAAGAACAGCCTGGAAGAAACGCAGGCAGATGAACCTTCCGGCCATGATCTCACATTACCTGCCGATCCTATTATGCCGGGAAGCAGGCATCCCATCAGCCTGATGCGGAACAACGTGATCGAAATATTCCAGCGGCTGGGGTTTGCCGTTGCTGAAGGACCCGAAATTGAAGACGACTGGCACAACTTCACGGCATTGAATCTGCCGGAACATCACCCGGCGCGGGACATGCAGGATACATTTTATATCCACCAGAATCCCGATTGGCTTCTGCGTACCCATACAAGTAACATCCAGATACGCGAAATGGAAAAAGGCAAGCTTCCTCTGCGCATCATGTGCCCGGGACGCGTTTACCGGAACGAAACTATCAGCGCAAGGTCTCATTGCTTCTTTCACCAGATAGAAGGTTTATATATCGACGAAAACGTATCGTTCGCCGACTTGAAACAAACGCTGTACTATTTTGTTCAGGAGATGTATGGCGAAGATGTCCGGATTCGTTTCAGTCCCAGTTATTTCCCGTTCACTGAGCCAAGTGCCGAAATGGACATCAGTTGCCAGATCTGCCATGGTAAAGGTTGTAGCGTATGCAAACATACAGGATGGGTGGAAATTCTCGGATGCGGGATGATTCATCCGAAAGTACTTTCCAATTGCAACATCGATCCTTCTAAATACACCGGATTTGCTTTTGGTATGGGAATCGAAAGGCCTGCGATGCTGAAATATGGAATCAACGACATTCGTTTATTCAGCGAAAACGACATTCGTTTTCTCAGGCAGTTCACTTCAGCTATTTAAATTGACTACGAAATTCCCGATATGTGTCTGCGGCGCTGGAACGATGGGCAGCGGCATCGCCCAGGTTTTTGCGGCGAATGGCTATGACGTTGTAATGTATGATATCAGCGGATCGATGCTGGACAAGGCTGCTTTTCGGATTAACGAAGAGCTTGACAAACTAGTAGCAAAAAACAAAATCACTGGCGAACAGCGCTCCGCAATTCTCGCCCACCTTTCCTTTTCAAACACCTTGCAGGAATGTAAAGCAAAGCTGGTGATCGAAGCCGTTGTTGAAGACGCAGGAGTGAAAGTTAAACTTCTGAATGAACTGCTGCAGGTAAACAATAGCGACACGATAGTAGTTACCAATACATCATCGCTTTCAGTCACCCAGCTCGCAGAACACATATCTGCACCCGATCGCTTCGCGGGAATGCATTTCTTTAATCCAGCTACACTGATGAAGCTGGTAGAAATTATTACCACACCGTTTGTTTCACCTGCAGTAATCGGATTCCTGCGCGAAGTAGCGGTCTCAGTTGGCAAGAGCCCCGTAGTGTGTAAAGATGCACCGGGATTTATTGTCAATCGCGTAGCACGTTCCTATTACCTCGAATCGTTATTTCTTCTCGAAAACCAGTATGGCGATGTGGAAACAATAGATCGACTGCTTGAATCGACCGGGTTTCGTATGGGACCTTTCCGGCTGATGGATCTGATTGGAAACGACGTCAACTATTCAGTATCGACAATTGTTTATGAAGCATTGAATAAACCTGAAAGACTCAAGCCGTCTGTTATTCAACTGCAAAAGGTAGAAAACGGATTGCTGGGAAAAAAAACGGGAAAAGGTTTTTATGAATACCCCGGATAGCAATGCCCAAATATCACCACCATCTACTATTCTCGTAACAGGTGGAACCGGTTTCCTGGGCGCTTACATAATCAGGGATCTTATCCAGGCTGGTTATCGCGTTCGCGCGTTGCGCCGTAAACCTTCCCTTCCCCAATACATCGATACATCAATTCTTAACCAGGCAGAATGGATCGAATGCGATCTTTTTGATCTGGATGGCCTTGCTGAAGCAGTTGATGGAGCAACAGCAGTTATTCATTCTGCCGCAGTTGTGTCTTTCCGGAACAGTGAAAGCGATTCACTGATGCGCACAAATGTCGAAGGAACCGAGAACATCGTGAATGTGTCTGTTGAGCACAACGTCAGCCGATTTGTACACGTAAGTTCAGTTGCCGCTCTTGGAAAAAGTATGAATGGCGAACTTGTCACTGAATCATCGCCGTGGAAAGAAAGTAAACGCAACACGGTATATGCTGTGAGCAAGTACAACGCCGAAATGCATGTGTGGCGGGGAATCGCCGAAGGACTCAACGCCGTGATCGTTAACCCTTCTACCATCCTGGGTTACGGCAACTGGAACAGTTCAAGCACCGCAATCTTCCGCAAAGTTTATAGTGGTTTCCCGTGGTTTTCTACAGGCGGCACCGGATTTGTTGACGTAGAAGATGTATCGCGCGCGATTATACAATTGATGGCAACAAACATCCATTCCGAACGTTTTATATTGAATGGTGAAAACTGGAGCTACCGTAAACTGCTTGAAACGATCGCCGATGGCTTTAACATCAGGCGGCCAAACAAAGAAGCAGGACCATTCGTGGCTGGTGTGGCATGGCGGATGGAAAAACTGCGATCGTTATTCACCGGATCGCCACCATTGCTCACAGCAGAAACGGCCCGGATATCCCGATCGCATTCGCGATACGATAATTCAAAAATTAAATCGGCGCTTCCCGGCTTCACCTTCGCCAACCTTGAACAAACCATAAAACAGGCATGTGGCAGATACCTGGCCGAAATCCAACAACGATGAATAAACTGTGCTTTCTTCTTTTCCTTTCCCTCACCACAATCACCGGTTTTTCTCAGAAAACATTTATAGTTAAAGGAACGGTAGTCGACTCAGCCACAGGCGCACCATTAGCAGGCGCTTCAGTTTTTGCCCAGAATACTACACTGGGAACTATTTCGGATGGCGAAGGTCTCTTTGCTCTCCGCCTGTCAAACGGAGGATACGATCTTGTCGTTTCATATACCGGATACGATACACGCAGTATTCGCATAAGCAATACTCAACCACTGTCCGATTCGCTTAAAATAGCATTGCCACAAACGAATAACTCGCTCGAAGAAGTGGCGGTAGTAGCCACCAACGAGGTAGAAGACGGATGGCAACGTTTCGGTACGTTCTTCTTCGACAATTTTATTGGGACCACTGCCAACGCCGCCTCCTGCACCATTGAAAACCCGCAGGCGCTACGTTTCTTCTATACTAAAAACAAAAAAAGACACCGCCTGAAAGTTACCTCGCGCGAAGACCTGGTTATACGTAACGACGCGCTCGGATACCTGATCAGGTACCAGATGGATTCATTCAGTTATGATTACAACAGCAAGATCAGCCAGTATACCGGCTATCCATTCTTTATAGAAATAGACACAATTGAAGAAGTAAAAGAACAATGGCAGAAGAACCGTGCAAAAACCTATCTCGGATCACGACTGCATTTTATGACAGCCATGTACGACAGCATTGTTGCCGATGAAGGATTTGTTGTAGAGAAACTCGGCACCGACACCATTGGTGGCAAACCGGGCGACCTTACCGCAATGTTATACGATAGTTCACTCTACGAAGCGGACAGCAGCAGTGTGAACGTGTACTGGACCGGCAAATACCGTATCAGCTACAAAAAAGTATTCCCGGACAAAAAATTCCTGGAAGAATTCAAATTACCCGCGTCTACCAGAATGCAGGTTACCATTCTCGACGTGAGCGACGGTTTTGTAATAGAACAAAATGGTTTCTTCTATGAACAATACGATGTAATTAATACAGGATACTGGGCCTGGAAAAAACTCGCCGAGGCTTTACCGTACGATTACGAATTTCAATAAAGTTATCCCATCACTTTTTTCCAGAGTTCGGGAATGCGCTTAATCCAAACCAATTCACGCATTTTAGTCTTTGCATCTTCAGCGGGGCTTCCGAAGTAAACCTTTCCACCCTCGAGTGATGATGGAACACCACTTTGCGCGTTAACCACCGCGTTGTCGCCAATGCTAAGCGTTTTTGAAACGCCTACCTGTCCCCAAAGAATAACTCCATTGCCGATAGTTGTTGCACCAGCAATTCCAACCTGGCCGGCGATCAGGCAGTTATTACCTATCACCGTATCATGGCCGATGTGAACCAGGTTGTCGATTTTGGTCCCTCTACCGATCCGGGTTTCGTGGCTCACACCTCTGTCGATCGTGCATCCTGCTCCTATCTCAACAAAATCCTCCAATACAACTGTGCCACAACTGTTCATCTTTCGGTACCAAACCTCCCGGTTCTTTTTCGTGTTGTAGTAAAACGCATCTGAACCGATCACTGTGCCTGCCTGGACAATTACATTGTTACCGATGATACAATGATCGAGAATCGTAACGTTCGGGTGAATGATACAATCGTTGCCGATCTGCACACCCTTTCCAACGAACACATTGGGAGAGAGGTAGGTTCCTTGTCCAATTTTTACATCGCTGCTATGCAGAACATCCTGCCTGTTGAATGGCCTGAATTTTTCAACGATAGATTGATATGCCTCAAAGGGCTCGGGATGGACAAGCAAAGCTTTTCCCTCGGGGAAGCTTTCTAATTTTTTGTTGATGATGATAAAGGTTGCGTCCGACTGAATACAGGTATCGTAGTACTTGGGGTGATCAACAAAAACAACATCGCCCTCTTCCACCTTGTGAATTTCATTGATGCCCTTAACAAGTCCGGATGTGTTGCCTACAACTTCTGCATCGATAAATGAAGCCAGTTCCTGCACTGGTACGGGTGATGGAAATTTCATGATCAACGTTTGAAACAAAAGTAGGCTGAAAAAAAATGTGCGTTCGTACTCGGATCATTTAGCCTTTTCCACAAACTGAAAGATCAATGTTGATAAAATAGATGAAAAAAATTTTTTGGAAAGAAAAAATTCTTTTTAATATTGTGTAGGGAAATTTTATTTCCTGTACTTACTAACCCATCCATATAATGATCCTCCTGATTTTTCAGGGGGATTTTTCTTTGATACAAGTCGATACCAATTTCAGAGGAGCTATTCAAGCCATTGGCAAATACACAGTGAAAATATTACCTGCCTCTTCTTCCCAGTTAACCCTGATCACGCCTTTATGTAAAGCAACAATACGTTGTGCCAGCGCCAACCCAAGGCCGAATCCACTTTTGCCGGCGGCAGCCGATGCCCTGTAGAAAGGTTGAAAAAGACGATCACGGTCTTCACCTGCAATCGCTTCTCCTTTACTCGACACGGCAATCACCGTAGAGGAATCCGCAAATGAAAGATTGATCCGCGCAGTATTGTCGGGCGAATACTTGCAACCATTCTCGACGATGTTCTTGATCGCGATATAAAGAAGATGGCTGTTGCCGAATACCACGAAGTTTTTTACGTCTCCGCCCGACTCGCTGAAGTTGAGCTCTACGTCGTACGAGGCATTGATCTTCCTGATATCGGCCATTGTTTTGAAGAGTATTTCATCGATTCTCACTTCGTGTAATTCGATGCTTCCTTCAGAACCGGTCTTTGCGATTTCAAGAAGGCTTTTGGTAAGCTGGCTCAGTTGAACCACATCTTCCTGGACCGAATGCATCACCTGCCGGTATTCTTCCGGGGAACGATGTCTTTGAAGGGCTACTTCCATCTGGCTGGAGATCGAGGTAAGCGGGGTTGAGAGTTCGTGAGAGGCGTTGGAAATAAATCGCCGCTGCGCAACAAAATATTCCTGGAGCCTGTCGAGCAGATTATTAAATGTGGCAGAGAGTTCGTTCAGTTCGTCCTGTGTGACGCCCGTTTTCAACCGGTTCGAAAGATTGTGTGATGAAATATCATTCACTTCCCGGATCATCTGCGCCACAGGCTTGAGCAGCTGTTTAGAAAAGAGATGTCCCGCAATTAGTGAGATCACTGATCCGATTAGCAGACTTATAAAAAAGATATGTCGCAACTGTTGTAGCTGGGTCCATCCATCCACGTCGTAAGCTGCAACCACCACCACTATGCCATCTCCGTTTTCAGAATAATGCACCGCAAGAGCTTCGCGCCTGTCTGGCATTTCATAATAAACCTGGCCGCTGCCAATTGCCTTACTGATTACCTGCTCGCTGGCACCGGTAATGTGATCGGGGTCTTTCTGGTATCGATAAATAAGATCGCCGTTCAGGTCATAGATTTCCACCGACTTTGCTGGCAGCAGTTCGTAGGGTGCCTGGTTGATCCGATCAAGGAATTGCCTCGTGGTGTCGCGTTCGTAGGCGAACACCTGGGCATTGTTGTTTGCGCGGCTGTTTAGCCTTTTACGGAAGATGTCCTGGCGCTCAAGAAGTGTGAAATAGTATACCGATAAACTGACGACAAGCAGGATAACGGTAACGATGAGCGAGAACAGTAATGTTATTTTGTGCCGGGTCTTCAATCACGAGGGCTCCTTTAGTATATAGCCTACGCCAACCTGGGTGTGGATGATCTTTTTATCGTGATCATGGTCAAGCTTCTTGCGGAGAAAGTTTACGTACACGTCTATCACATTGGTCTTTGTGTCGAAGTCGATGTCCCACACATTAAGTGCAATGTCAGCCCTTGACACAACCTTGTTTCTGTTACGAACAAGATATTCCAGTAGCTGAAATTCTTTAGCCGTGAGAGATATGCCGTTTCCTCCTCTTGCCACTTCCTTGCTGTCGAGGTTTATAACAAGGTCGCCCACTTTAAGAATATTTCCAACAGGAATATTCTGGTGAATACGCTTGAGTAGCGCGCGGATGCGCACCAGCAGCTCTTTAAACTCGAACGGCTTTACAATATAGTCGTCGGCACCGGCATCAAATCCTTCGATCTTGTCGTCGGTTGCACTAAGCGCCGTAAGCATAACAATCGGAATATTGGGGTTGCGATTGCGGATCTTCTTACACAGGGAAAATCCCGACATACCGGGCAAATTGATATCCAGAATCACAAGGTCGAATTGGTAAGCTTCAAAAAGCTTCTTTCCTTCCAGACCATCATACGCTACTTCAACAGAATAGTTTTGTTCGGATAATCCCTTCTTAAGTGAATCGGCTATTTTTTTCTCGTCTTCAACCAGCAGAATCCTGATTTCGTCCATGTATGGAAAAGTTATAAAAATGCGAAAACAAAACTCCTAATACTTATTCCCGCTTCATAAAAAATACAATTAAAAAAACATTAAAATGATCAGCAATGTGTTAAGTCGCTTTTCTATAAACGCCTTATCTTCAACAAAATGTTTATTAATGATTAGGCTTGCTACATGGCTCATCCTGGTAATACTTCTACCGGTAACTAGTTTTGCACAATGGAAGAATTTATTCGACGGAACCTCACTGACCGGATGGAAACAGCTGGGAGGAAAGGCAGAATACAAAGTCGCTGATGGTATGATCGTTGGCTCTGCAGTAGCCAACACACCCAATAGTTTCCTGGTTACTGAAGTGGAATATGGCGACTTTATCCTGGAAGCCGATATAAAAATAGAAGACACTTTCAATAATTCGGGTATTCAAACACGTAGTCATTACGATCCCGCCGGAAACGATGGTAAAGGTCGTGTGTATGGACGACAGGTAGAGGTGGATCCATCGTCGCGCTCATGGACAGGAGGAATATATGATGAAGGTCGGCGTCAATGGTTATATCCTCTATCTCTAAATGAAGCCGCGCGCTCTTATTTCAAGGTAGGTGAGTTCAATAAATTCAGAATCGAGTGTGTAGGGAATGAAATGGTCACATATGTCAACAATAAGGTAGTAGCTTATGTTGCCGATACCATCGACCAAAGTGGATTTATCGCACTGCAGGTACATTCCATAAACAACCCGCAACATGAAGGAAGCAAGGTTTATTTCAAAAACGTCCGCATCAATACTTCAAAGCCTAAGCTTTCAAAACCCGACAGAAACATCTTCGTTGTAAATCTGCAACCCAATCAACTTACCAGTTATGAAAAGAGTGGTGGCTGGAAATTGTTGTTCGATGGAAAGACCAGCAATGGCTGGCGCAGCGCAAGATCCAACGCATTTCCTGCAAAAGGATGGCAGATTGAAAATGGAAACTTGAATGTGTTACCGGCAGAAGGAAAGGAAAGTGCAAATGGGGGCGACATTATCACAACAGATAAATTCAGCGCGTTCGATCTTTCATTCAGTTTCAATATTTCTCCCGGAGGTAACAGCGGTGTAAAATATTTTGTAACCCTCCAGGAACAAACCGACGGTTCAGCGATCGGCCTCGAATACCAGGTTCTCGACGATAGTTTACATCCCGACGCAAAACTCGGTATTGCCGGCAACAGAACACTTGCCTCATTATATGATCTCATCAAAGCCGAAAAACAAACGCGATTTATCCGGCAGCCTGGCCAGTGGAACAATGGCCGCATAGTGGTGTATCCCGACAATAAGGTGGAACACTATCTGAATGGTGTCAAAGTCCTCGAATACCAGCGCAATTCAGAAGAATACAGGAAACTTGTTGCAAATAGTAAGTATAAGATATGGCCAAACTTTGGCGAAGCCCGCGAGGGTCATATCCTCTTACAGGATCATGGCGACAAAGTAAGTTTCAGGAACATTAAAGTGCGCAGGTTGTAGTAACCCGGCTTGCAGAGAAATGTTAGTGATTCATATCTGCCTTCTGCCTTCTAAAACTTGATTGTTTGCGGAAGATATTTCGCAACGAGATCTTCATAGTAAGGTCTCAGGACTTTCCAGTCTGGTGGAGTCGGAACCTTTGAATAAAGATCATATGGGTTGAAGAGCTGCACCCATTTTAGCATCTTGCGATCATGATCGTCGAGGAGGTAATCATATTCGCCTTCGCGATGCCAGGCATAGAATGAATGGTACCTCAACATGTATAACCCTTCTTCCGGAAGATAATCCTTCATCATCTGGTATACATATTCATCATGCCCCCACGACATGTGTACATTCCTTAGGCCACATCCCTTGCTGTAAACCCCGGTCGGCGTCTGAAATTCAGGTATTTTATAGTCGGGATTCAAAGAAAAGTATTCGGGATAGACAACTTTGTCAGAATACGCACATCCAACCGGGAACGTATCTCCAACTACTGCCCATTGCGGTTCGCCAAACAGGCAGAGAACCTTGCCCATGTCGTGCATGAGTCCGGTTAAGACCATCCAATCGGGATGTCCATCGGCGCGGATAGATTCAGAAGTTTGTAGGAGATGTTGAAACTGGTCCAGGTCTGTATCAGGATCTGAGTCATCAACAAGCTGGTTGAGGAAATCAAAAGCTTGCCAGATAGGCATTTCCCTTTTATTAAACTGCAGGTACTCATTCTTCTTCTCCTGCACAAAGTCATAAGTTTGATAAGTGTGATTTAGCCGGTAGAATTCACGAACCGTATCCCTCGCAGGATCTGCATAGTTCCTGTATTCGTCTTTTGACTTTGCAGGCACCCCGGGTTCAGGATATCTCTCCAAAACAGCATCTTCCCATTCATCGAGACTGGCGAGTGGATTCTTTTCCTCGGGAGTGAAAGACTTTTTTACAGACATGGCAAACAGTTTAATGTACTTCTAAAGTTCAGCAATTTCTTCCATAAAATAAAGCCCGGCATCCATTGTTCCTCTTTCCCCACAATTTCTGATATATTTGGTAAGCTCCCTGACACTTCAACGATTGCCATGAATCTTTCAGCAGCAGATTATTCCATCATCATTATCTATTTCGTTTTTGTTATTGCGGTAGGATTTCTTATCAAAAAGAAGATCCGTTCCAGCAACGATTTTCTGAGTAGCGGGCGAAGCATCCCACTTTGGATTACCAGTTTGGCCTTCATATCGGCAAACCTTGGTGCTCAGGAAGTAATCGGAATGGTTGCATCCGGTGCCAAATATGGTATAATGACTGTACACTTCTATTGGGTAGGCGCCATTTTCGCCATGGTGTTCCTGGGTGTGTATATGATGCCATTCTATTATGGCAGCCGCGCGCGAAGTGTGCCCGAGTATTTATCATTAAGGTTCGACGAAAAAACGCGCGGATTAAATGCTATTTCTTTCGCCGTGATGACCGTTTTCTCCTCCGGTATTTCGCTGTATGCACTTGCCAAAATGCTTGAAATAATCCTGCATTGGGATTTCGACGTATCTATCTGGGTAGCCGCTGGTATTGTGATGATATATACGTTCCTGGGAGGCCTTACCAGCGCCGTGTACAACGAAGTGCTGCAATTCTTTCTTATTGTACTTGGCTTGTCACCGCTGGTAATAATCGCCTTGCATGATGCAGGAGGTTGGGATAATATAAAACAGCAACTTGAACCCAACATGACTCATGCCTGGAAATATATGGGAGATCCCGAAGCCAACCCAATGGGTCTGCATTTTATGTCGCTCATCTTCGGATTGGGGTTCGTGATGTCATTCGGTTATTGGTGCACCGACTTTCTTGTAGTGCAACGCGCAATGATAGCGCGGAACATGAACGAAGCTCAACGAACTCCACTTGTTGCGGCCATCCCTAAAATGCTCATGCCACTCATTGTAGTGCTGCCGGGAGTTATTGCGATTGCTTTAATGCAACCGGCACTTGCTGATAAGGGTTTCAGGATACCGTCTGACGCCAACGGGCAACTGGATTATACGATGACCCTGCCAGCACTGATTTCACACTATTACCCGAGTGGATTGCTTGGTGTTGGTATTACTGCGCTGATGGCATCATTCATGAGTGGTATGGCCGGAAATGTAACTGCGTTCAATGCAGTTTTTACATTCGATATATACCAGGCCTATTTTGTCAGGAAAAAAAGCGACAGGCACTACTTTATCGTTGGCAAAGTGATTACAGTTGCTGGCATATTAATTTCAATAGCAACAGCATACATAGCAAAAGGCTTCAACAACATCAACGATTTCCTGCAGCTCGTATTCGGATTCGTGAACGGCCCGCTTTTCGCCACATTCCTTCTTGGGATGTTCTGGAAACGCACTACGGGACATGCAGCTTTCTGGGGATTGTTGCTTGGCACTTTTGCAGCGGCAGCAACCCATGGATTAACAGTCGCGGAAGGCAAAGGTGGTTGGATTGCTCCGTTGTATGAAATAAAAAGTGGAATGGGGCAGGCGTTTATTGTTGCCGCCGTTTCCTGGCTGTTCAACTTCTTCTCAACAGTACTGATAAGCCTTTTCACCAGGCCCAAACCGGAAGAAGAACTGAAAGGCCTCGTTTATTCATTAACTGAAAAACCAACATATGCAGCATCGGCATGGTATCGTCGTATTGGTCCTCTTGCGATACTGTTGTTGCTGGCCACCATTATCCTTAACTTCTTATTCTTTTAAACCATGGGAATGCCCGAACGCCTCAATGACCTCGGTTTCGTAATCGGCACATTCTTCACTATTGTGTCGGTTGTGCTATTTGCGAACATCATCATTATGCGGCTCAGCGACAAACTCAGCATCTACACGGCCGTAGGTTTTTTGATTTTCGGCTTGCTGATGATGTTTGCCCGCAGAAAGAAAAATTAACAAATGGAAATCTTAACCAAGCCCATCCGGTTTCTTCTGTTCCTCATTCTCCTTTCCGTAGTCCTGTACTTCGGCCAGGAGGTGCTGGTACCTTTTTGTTTTGCCGCACTTCTGTCCATGTTGTTTCTACCGTTGTGCCGCAAATTCGAATCATGGAGGATATCACGTGGATTCGCTTCGCTTATTTGCGTAATCATATTTATAGCAGCCATTGCCATTATACTCGCTTTGTTGTCGTGGCAGGTTTACGACTTGTCGAAAGACCTGTCTGGTATTGAACAACAGATAAAACAATACATTGCGCGAGCCCGCGATTTCCTTTCTGAACAGTTTGGCATAACCGAGCAACAACAGGACAAGCTGATTGAAAAGCAACAGTCTTCCGGAGGCAGTAAAGTTCCGGGTCTCGTTACTGGTGTTATGGGGTCGTTCATGAATTTCTTTGTGAACTTCATCCTGGTACTTGTATACATGTTCCTGCTTTTATTTCTCCGTGCGCACATCAGGAAGTTTGTGCTACGGTTAACGTCACGCGGCGATCAGGCTAAGAGTGAAAGTGCTATGGACAAAGCAACACACGTTGCACAGAAATATCTGGCCGGAATGGCAATGATGATTGCATCGCTTTGGGTGTTGTATAGCATTGGATTCAGCATCGTTGGCGTAAAACATGCCATCTTCTTTGCAATTCTATGTGGCCTCCTCGAAATCGTTCCATTTGTGGGTAACATCACAGGAACTACTGTTACCATAATCGCAACTCTTGCCCAGGGTGGAGACGTGAACACGATAATAGGAATAGTTATCGTATATGGCTTGGTGCAGTTTCTTCAGACATACATACTGGAACCCCTCGTTGTAGGTGCAGAGGTGAATATAAATCCGCTTTCTACTATTCTGATTATCGTAATCGGCGAATCTCTTTGGGGTATCGCGGGAATGATACTCGCAATTCCTCTACTTGGCATTGCAAAGATTATCTGCGATCATGTAGATGGATTAAAACCCTATGGCTTCTTAATAGGTGAAGAGAAAAAGTCGAAAACGAATATCAAAGACAAAATCGTAAAGCTTTTCAGTAAAAAGGATAAATAATAATGCTAATCTTCCCCATCGTCCTGCTCGGGAAGAAATGGAAATCCATACACCTGAACATCAGAAGTGTCGGAAACCGGCTTAACAAAGAACATTGCAAGCCCGTGGGTAGACGTGTAGAGTTTCTGACCAATTGTTACAAACTCAGCAATACTATCGGGAACACCAAACCGCAACTGCAAACCCTCCTTGTTTTTTACCAGCACCAATTGCTGTTCAGGAGTTTTTTGTACTTCAACCACCTCACAACATATAGAGTCTGTTTTGGGAATCTGCAATTTATAAGTACGCGGCTTGTTTTTCAGGCGGTTCACCTGGTTGAGCGTGACCGAAACGTCTATTGAGTCACCAACATTAAGTTCTGCAAGGTCGAGAGGAACCGGCTTGAATGTTTTCATCCATCCTGTCTGGTGGTTCCTGATCAACACCAGGTTGCTGTCTTTATTGATATCGATAATGGTACAGCAGGGAGAGTTGTCCTGTGCTTGCGTCAAATCAAGTTTAAGTACAGAAATCAGGATCAGGATGACCGTGTATAAACGCCGCTTCATCATTTCAACTAAAGTTACTCGCTTTGCCTATTTTAATTCTCAAGTATTAAGTTTATATTTAATTTCAATCCAATACTACTAACTGCCATTAAAGATGAAAAATCCCGGCCAGGGCTTTTTGGACGTCCGGAAAAACTTTGAGTTGGAATCCGTGCCAACTTTCTCCTCCTTAAACGATAAGGCGCTTCCGCATTGGATTACGTATACACAACCCGGATTTCTCAGGCATATAACAAGCTGGTTTAATTCCATCCAGGCAATCGGACTTACCGCTAATATGGAAGAATACGAGCGTCGGAAACTGCGCGTATTTAACCTGTTGAACTTTTTCCAGTTCATCTTCGGAATTGTAATTCCCATCACGGCAATCATTTACCGTCCGAAAATTTCTACGCTTGGCTGGGTAGCAGCCTGCCTTCCGGCTTTAGTGAGCCTGCTGGTTCTTTACCTCAACAGCAAACGCTACCACCAACTAAGTACGCTATGTTATTTTATTCTCTACCCGGTTATCACAAGCATTGTTTATCTCAGCGGCATGAACCTGGGAATTGAATTGTTTTTTATTCTTTATGGCATCCTTGCTGTGTTTTTCATCCAGGATATAGGGAATCTCGTATTTACAGTATCCCTCTCCATGATAAGCTACTTCGTGCTCACCGTAATGTGGAGGAACTACCAGTTCTCCCTGGAAGTTAATGGCTCGCTCTACCTGATTAATCACCTTATCGCAATCGTATTTATATTCCTTGGTCTTTTCCTGGTTAAGAAAGAGAACGCCAATTACCAGTTTAGCATTCTTAACCACAACCGGGTGCTCAGTGAAAAGAATGCAGAAATTGAAAGGCAGCGCCAGGAAATTGTTGAAAAAGCTGAGCTTCTTAAACACCAGGCGAGTGAACTTGGTGAATTAAATACGCTTAAAAATAAACTGTTCTCTGTGATAGCGCACGACATGAAATCGCCCATATATGCATTGCGCAACCTGTTCCTGAATATTCAGCAATATAATCTTCCCGCTACTGAAGTGAAGAAGATGGTTCCGGAAATAATGAATGACCTGAACTACACTACTTCACTCATGGAAAATTTGTTACAGTGGGCCCGGTGCCAGATGCATTCACTCGCTGTTCAGCTCGAAGCAGTAAACCTCGCCGATATTGCGGCCGAAGTTGCACGTCTCCTCAACAGCCAGGCTGCCGTCAAAAAGATCAGTCTCATCAATACCATCACCGATGATTGTTTCGTAACTGCACATCCCGAAATGATCAGGCTTATTCTGCGTAATCTGGTTTCAAATGCAATTAAGTTTACGCCGGAGCACGGATACGTAACGCTAGGCATTGAAGAAAAAAACGATAACATTCTTGTTTATGTGCTGGATACCGGCATTGGTATATCTGCCGTCGATCTTGAAAAGATTAATCACGAAAATTACTTCACAACACAGGGCACTGCCGCAGAAAAAGGAACCGGCCTGGGCCTGATGCTCTGTAAGGAATTCCTCGCAAAAAACAACAGCAGACTCGAAATCAGCAGCGAGCCCGACAACGGTAGCCGCTTTTCATTCGTACTGCACAAAGCAGAAGACACGGCTTCCACTACCGCCAACTGAAAATAATTCGCCCGTAATTACGTTACTAAGGGTACGAAATCCTTAAAATCTGATATGGGCCTATGAAGAAGACTATAGCCGTACTTCTCCTCGCATGCATTTTCCTGTGCTCAGCTGTTAATGCTCAACTCAGAACTGCAATTGTTGGAGGCGCACAGATGTCGTCAGTTCCGGGAAACCCCGGTACCCAGTGGGATACACTAAATCATAAATATTCTTCACGTTTCGGATTCCATGCCGGATTGCTCGCAGAAGTGCCTTTCTTCAAGTCTCAGACAGTGTATTTCCGCACAGGAATGCTCTACACGAATAAAGGAAGGAAGTTTTCTTCCTCGTACGACACCAGCAGTGCAGTACGACATGTGAGTGGCAGGCATTTTACCAACTACATGGAGGTGCCGGTGAACCTGGTTTTTAAAACAAATCCGGGTGGACATAGTCGTTTTGTTGCGGGCTTTGGTCCATATGTATCATTTCTTTTCTCAGGTCGTGAGGCAACCCAAACAAGGTTTAGTAATGGTGTTGTGGAAACTGTTGAGAATACAAGTCTGAAATTACCTCGCTCGGAGGCGAATTATAAGAACGTAGACCTGGGAGTTAATGCTTTTATTGGAGCGGAGTTTGGCCAGTTCTTTTTTAATGCAAACTTCAGCAAAGGTCTTACCCAATTTTATGAACCATATAATGCCACCGGCTCTTTCAAACACCAGGTGGCAGGTGCATCAATCGGTATTTATTTAAACAGGGAACAGAAACGGGAACAGAAA
>JAFAGE010000353.1 GCA_023423015.1 Bacteroidota bacterium | reverse complement strand
GTGCGTGAATACGCCGCGTACTTCCCAGTTGAACGATTTTGTTCTAACCGGACGAACAGCGAGGTCAATTTCAACACCCTGGTTGAGGATCTCACCAAAGTTTAATACACGGAAGTTATAACCTGATGAAGCAGGAACAGCGATTGCTGCGATCTGGTTTGTAGATTTCCTGCGATAAACAGTAACATCCAGTTCAACCAGTCTTCTCAGGAAGCTCAACTGCGTACCGAGTTCAATTTCTTCAGTGAACTCAGGTTTCAGTTCCGGGTTATTAAATGTCTGGTCGCGTGTAGCAGAAGGGCGGCCTCTGAAGTTCGGGATTACGTTGAAGATGTTCTGCAACACATAGGGATCAGCGTCTCTACCAACTTTCGCCCAACCAGCCCTGATCTTACCGAAATCAAGTACGCTGCTCTGAATTCCAAACGCATCGGAGAATACAAAAGATGTAGACACCGAAGGATAGAAGTAGCTGCGGTTGCTTTCAGGAAGTGTAGACGACCAGTCGTTACGTCCTGTCAAAGTCAGGAACAAATAATCACGGAAACCGAGTGTAACGTCGGCGAATACACCGATCAATCTTCTTTTCTCATAGTAATCGTCAATGAACTGCTGGAATGCAGTATTCTTCAGTGTGTGAATTCCTTTCACTACGAAGCTTGTACCCTGTTGTACATCATCTTCAGTTACGCGTTGGTTGAAGTTGTGACCGACGATCGCGCGAAGTGTAATGTCTTCGTTGATAGTAGGAGTAAGAGTAACGAGGAAGTTCGATTCGATTTCGTGTTTACGATAGTTATCGAGAATCAAACGGCCAAGACCCTGTGCAGCTCTCGAACCAACTTCTGTAATTTCTCTCCTTTCGAGAATATTCACGTTTGAACCGAGGTTGTAATCCAACCTGATCCACTTATTAATATTATAGTCGGCATGGAAACCGGCAATAAATCTTTCTTCAGCGGTCTGGGCAACGTTGTATTTGGCCGACCATCTTGGGTGGTCAAATTGGTTACCACCGTTCCAGGTTACGTTTTCACCTGTTTCAGTTTCGAAAGGCAGGCTCATATCCCAGTTACGTGCCAGGAAGAGCGACCTTGCGAACAGTGATGCGGCACCGTCGATCTGGTTTTCTCCGAAGAAACCACCCTGCTGGTTAGAGCGGGCATAGCTGAAGTTACCCCTGATGTTAATGCCGTTATTTAGTGTAGTCTGAGCACCGAGACCGATATTATACCTCTTATAATAAGAGTTTTCTACATATCCGGTGTGATTCAGGCTCGAAAGAGTCGCAGCGATAGAACTTTTCGCGTCACCACCCTGGAAACCCACAGAGTTTTCGTAAACCATTCCGGTACGAAACAGGCTTTCTACGTTGTCAGGATCAGCGCGGTAAGCGATGTTGTCTGACGGGAACATGTCGGGGAACGCTGTTTTATAATCAGGCCATGCCGGAATCGAATCCAGGTCACGGAATGCAGGACCCCATGAACCATTAGAGTTTGAATATCCGAACTGCGAACCTGCGCCATAAAGATTCTGGAAATCGGGAAGGTTAGCTATTTTTTCGAACGACACTGAGCTTTTTGCAGTCACCTCAAGACCTTTCCTTCCGCGCAGTGCACTACCTGATTTGGTAGTAATAACAACCACACCATTAGAACCTCTTGAACCGTAAATCGCAGCTGCCGATGAACCTTTCAACACGTTCATTGTTGCGATATCGTTAGGATCGAGGTTGGCAATACCACTTGAGTAAGCTGAACCACCACTCGTCTGGCTGCTGGTCGTCACCTGTTCATTACTATAAGGTATACCGTCTACGATGATCAGCGGCTGGCTGTTACCGTAGAACGAGTTGTTACCGCGAATCTGGATCCTGGTAGCAGCACCGGGAGTACCCTGGGAAGTCCTGATGTCAACACCAGCAACTTTACCCTGGAGACCTTTCAACATGTCTGGCTCAGATTTCTGAACCAACGCATCCGGGTCCACTTTACTCACCGAGTAACCAAGAGCTTTTTCAGTTCTGCGGATACCGAGGGCTGTAACCACCACTTCCTGCAGATTCGATTCACCGATCAGTGTGATGGCCAGTGTGGTTTGGTTGCCAACGCTGACTTCCTGCGTCTGAAAACTTGCCGCAGAAACTACCAGTGTGGAACCGCTTGGCGCTGAGATGGTGAAATTACCGCTTTGGTCTGCAGAAACTGCTTCGGATGTCCCCTTTACTGTCACTGTAGCGAAAGGAACCGGTTCTCCCTGGACATTTCTCACCTGTCCGGTCAACCTAACAGCCTGCGACCATGCAGCCACCGAAAACAGCAGCGTCAAGGTCAATAAGCAATAGATTTTTTTCATACTCTCTCTTTTGTTTAAATTTTTACTTTGATACCCTTATTTATATGGCATGAAAGCAGATCCGCAGCCTTTCGGCCGGTTCCGCTAGCAATAGTTAGGGCTGTACTAAATGAAGAATGGCTTAACGCAATAGATGTTGCCTCGGTGCGAGAACAAGAGGATGCCCATGCTGAACTAACATTAGTAAGCACGGTTGGCACAATGGATATTTGGTTTTGATGCATACAACAAAATTTTAAAACGACCCGAAGGCCATTTCGTTAACTTTTAATTAAGCGTTAACCAGTATTTCGTTGTTGCAATTCGGCTGAAAACCAGAGGTTGTAAGATGCCAGAAGATGCCGTATTTGTAGTTCTTCAAAGGTGGCCTGCACATTGCCTCGTTTAAGCTGGTTGACCAGACCAGCGGCGAAAGCGTTTTTCTCATGTACTGAACGTTTACTTAAGAAGCCGTAAATATAGGAACTTTTTAACATCATCAAAATTTCGTTAAATCTGTTGAACGGAAAAAGCCCTACACCAAAGAGACAAACCTCTATGCAGAATTGCTGCCTTGTGTAAAAAATATTTTGCAGGCTGAATGCAGCTTTTACGAAGAAGGACCTATAAACAATTGAAAACGAACGTCAGTTTTGTTTTTTCCATGAATGGATGAAAGTCCTGAACCGATTTCGCTTTTAGATACATAAGAGGTGTTCGCAATTTTTACTGAGGCAGTTAATGTGTTAATTCCTAATAACTTAATGCGGATTTTCGCCTTAAAATTTACTAAACTCCTGAATCCGCGGTCAAAAAATGCAGGTGAACTGCTAACAAATAGTAAATCCTGTTCATAGGCATATATCCTCGTCTCATACGAATCGGCCTCGAAGTACTGCAATCTCATGTTAAAAGAGTACCAGCGGCGATCGGGCTTAAAAATCATATCGATAAAATACAAGAATCCCTGCTCGCGGAAGCTATCTGCTTCCCGCATAAACGTAGTCTTTTCCATCCTGCACCTAAGCGTCAATTCCCGGCTCAATTGATGTGAAACATGTGTTCTCCAATTGGTATAAAGGTTCGATTGCGGTAAAGAGAATCCGTCTGTTTTAAAATTTAGCGGCCTGGACCGCACCCGGAATCGTGTGTAACACTCGGTGGCCTTTGAAGGCTTCCAGTTGAGCTGCAAAAAATGGTGGTATCCACCAGAGGGGGCATCTACCCGGTATTTTATCCAGGGAAAAGTGAATACATCCGCATAAAGATCAAGTCTCCATTTCCTGCCGGCTTTTAAGATTAGTCCGGAGTAAACCCCGGTTTCGTTTGTTGGGAATGTGTTCTCCGTAAAAGCATTTCCATAAACCGACTGATATCCGGCATCTATCTGCCTGTATAATATAGACAGGTCGACTACGCTGCTTAAACTGCTGATCAATCCTGCCAGGAAAGCCGGCCTTCCCTTCAGGTCAATAGCCGCTTCTCCAAAAACATGATAATTCCGAATCGTGACACTTGCATCGAAACTTCCATTGATCCAACGCGTACCGGCAATGCTATAAACATTATATGGTTCCTCCTGTTTTTGTATCGGGAGTGAATACCAGTGGGCGATGAAGTTTCCCCCCAGCTGCAGCATACGTTTTCGCCAGCGAAGGTTAGCTCCTGAGGATAGCTGCCTGGCATTGTTGCGTTTTATTTCTTCCTTTTCATTTCTGTGAAAGCCGGAATAATCGAACGAGGTGATTACAGAACCTTCATCCCCATCCGCAATGTTTGCTGACAGATTTCTTGAAGAGGCAAACACCGTTGCCTCCCATCTTCCTGCTGCCACTGTGGCTCCGGCGCCCCGGAAGAATGCATTTTCGCCAGCTGATTGGTAAGGCCGTAACACCTCAGATTGTCGCTTTATGTTCAACACTCCGGAAGTTTTCTTAAAAGCCTGGCTTTGCCAATGAATCAGACCCTGCCCGAGGTTTACCGTGAAGTCCCCCAACGCCAGGGCTTTTAGCTGACCGACATTTCTCAGGAAGAAATGTGCAGATTGATAATCCATCAGAAAAGGAGCTTCTCGTTTCAGGTATCGTTCACCTGCATCCTTCTCAAGCGTAACACCATATTGAAGCAAGTTGCGGTAATGGTATTTATAGCGGGCAAACAATGCAAGCCGGTCGCCAAGAAAACGATTCGGGGCATCATCTGCTGAGAAGCCAGTTTGTTTTTGTGCTATCAGGAGCGGACGCACAATGGCTGTTTGCGAACCCTTACGAAAACGATCGCTCACCGTTGTGATAAGATTCTTCCCCGCCACAACTATATAGGGAGCGATTGTTCTCAGCAGGCCGGGCGTGAAACCCGGCACGGCCTGCAGTTCGTAGATACTTATGAAATTGCCGAAAACATTTCTATAGAACAGAATATTCTGAACATGAATGGGAGCGAACAGTGGAAAGCTGCTCAACTCGTCTTCCGGGGCATTTATGTTTAAAGGATGCCTCGAGTAGTATAGAAGCTGCTGGAAATTATAATCATCTTCCTGCAAATTTTCATCTTCAATATTTTCAGCAAGATCTTCCAGTTGCTGATCATTCAATTCAGACTGCAGGTCTATATGCTGTGCAACCAGCATAGCGGGAATAAACAAACAAACCACAGTTATGATCATCCGCGACATAAACGATTACTTCTTTTTGCTATGCAATACAAGGCCGGCAGAAGGGGTGATCCCAAGCACACGATGATAGCTGATGCCGGTGCAGATTTCTGTTGCCCCCGATTTCCAGGCGATTATTAAACCCGGTTGGTTTGAATGGGTGATCCACCAGGCTCGTATCAGGTATTTATCAGCAGGTTTGAATAAGATGAGTGCGGCAACACCATGCGGCTGTTGCTCCTCTTTGGCCGACTCTATACCTATGTACAATGACTCATTTACCTGGTAGCCAAAACCGAGTTGAAAAGCAGAAGCAAACCTGAATGTGGTCGAATCGCTCGTTTGAAAAAATTGCCGGGGATTGACCAACTTAATTGCGGCGGTAACCGTTTCGGATAATTTCCATGCTGCTCCAGCCATCGTCCAGATCCCGGATATGATTTTTTGATGCAGCGATTTCGTAATAATATACCGGAACTGAACTCCTGCACTTATTGCTCCAAGGTTTTTGCAATAACCCAATGTAACTTGTCTTTCACGGTAACCGGTGTATCCAAACTGCTGGAAAGCGAATAACGTAGAGCTCTTTTCATTGCTGAAAGTGGAGACAGCTAACAGGTTTACCAGTTCACTGCTCATGTATTTTTTTTCAGCATAAACAGCAGCAGAAAAATTAGCATCCGTAACGGGGGCTGCGGGATGTTGAACGGAATATGCCGGTGCAGATAAATGGCCCGAATTTATTGCAGTGGGTCCAATGCCTGTGTATTCAACGGGATAATACAAACGCTGGCCGGTTACAACAGTTGCCATCCAGATAGTTAAACCCAACATCACACTGCGCTTTCCACAAATCATGGTTCAAATATGAAATCAGGGCGGATGTTTAACCAAGGGAAAAACACTGCTGATCCGCCGTTTTATTCTTTTACCCATCTTTTGGGTGAGTTTAAATGCCGCGCTAACTTTGGCGCATGAAAATTCTGGATGGGCAAATAGTATCGCAAGCAACAAAGGATGAACTGAAAATAAAAGTTGCCGATTTATTGAAAGAAGGACGCAAAGTGCCTCATTTGGCAGCAGTACTTGTCGGTAGCAACGGAGCCAGCGAGACATATGTTGGTTCAAAGGTGAGAACCTGCGAGGAGATAGGTTATAAATCTTCGCTTATCCGCCTCGACGAAAATATCAGCGAGTCTGAATTACTGGCTACCATTTCCAACCTGAATGACGATGCAGATGTAGATGGCATCCTGGTTCAGCTACCGCTCCCGGTTCACATTTCCGAGCAGAAGGTGATTGATGCCATCGATTACAGGAAAGATGTTGATGGTTTTCATCCAACGAATGTCGGAAGGCTGGTACAGGGTCTGCCAACCTTTGTTCCTGCCACCCCTTACGGCATTATGTTATTGCTGGAATATTATAAGATTAATACTGCCGGAATGCACGCAGTAGTGTTAGGCAGGAGCAATATTGTAGGCCGCCCGATGAGTATTCTGTTAAGTGCGCCGTCCGTGCCGGGAAATTGTACGGTTACCCTCTGTCATTCGAAAACAAAAAATCTGAAGGAAATCTGTTTAAGCGCCGACATTATTGTGGCGGCAATCGGAAGGCCAGGATACCTGCGTGGCGATATGGTGAAGGAAGGTGCAATCGTAATTGATGTTGGGATAAGCAGGGTACCCGATGCCACAAAAAAAAGAGGATATTCAATAAAAGGAGATGTTGACTTTGATGAAGTAGCTCCCAAATGCAGTTATATCACTCCTGTTCCGGGTGGTGTGGGACCTATGACGATTGCAGCATTAATGAAAAACACCTTCCTTGCCTGCATGGCACGGGAATTAGCCTGAACATTGGCTTTAGCTGGTGCTGATTGGGGGAGAGCTCCTGTATGCCCCGGGCAACATCCAAATAACAGTCCTTTGACGAACATTCCGGCTTGGGGCAACATCCAAATAACAGTCTTTGACGGTCATTTCGGCTTGGGGCAACATCCAGATAACAGTCTTTGACGGACATTCCGGCTTGGGGCAACATCCAAATAAACAGTCCTTTGACGAACATTCCGGCTTGAAACGACGAACTTTGCGCCAGATGCAAATGTCTACCCAGGTTGCCGCCACTACCTTACCGGTAATGGAGGCTTTTTATACAATTCAGGGTGAAGGATTTCACCAAGGTCGGGCAGCCTATTTTATCAGGCTGGCAGGCTGTGATGTAGGCTGTGTTTGGTGCGATGTAAAGGATAGTTGGGAAGAAACCCGGCACCCAAGGAAGAGTATCGAAGAGATTGTTGCCGATGCAAGCCGTCACCCGGGGCGCCTGGCAGTTATTACAGGCGGCGAACCACTAATGCATGATTGCACGAAGCTTACGGAAGCCTTACACGCTGCCGGTTTTGTGATTAATATAGAAACATCCGGAAGCTCACCATTGTCGGGCAATTGGGACTGGATATGCCTGTCGCCAAAAAAATTCAAAGCACCACTTCCTGAAATATTACCATTGGCAAATGAGCTGAAAGTGGTGGTTTTCAACAAATCCGATTTCGCCTGGGCTGAGAAATATGCTGCGTTGGTTTCGAATCAATGTAAATTATACCTGCAGCCCGAATGGGAAAAGTCTGCAACCGTAACACCGATGATTATCGACTATATAAAGGATAATCCGCAATGGGAATTCTCGCTGCAGATACACAAATACATTCATGTTCCGTAAGATGAGATTCAGATATTTAGTTTGTACCATAGTTTTAACGATTGCAACCCTGCTGGGATACTCTCAATATAATCCGGCTAAAATCGGCAAAAAAGCCAGCGACCTTTACACGCAGGCACTTAACCTGGCCGGGGAAGGAGATTACGCAAAAAGCATTAGCCTACTTGAACAATCCACACGTCTTGAACCAAAGTTTGCCGACGCATACCTTTCAATCGGGGGAATTTATGGTGAGATAAAAAACTATGCGAAAGCCATTGAGAATTATGAAAAAGCAAAAGCGATCGACTCCAATTATTTCCGGGACTATTCCCTTCCCTACTCTATCAATCTAGCAGGCCTTGGCAAATTTGAGAAAGCATTAAACGCCATCAATGATTTTCTTTCGATCAGCGATCTGCGGGCTTCCAGTCGCCTGGCTGGCGAATACCGCAAACAATGTTATTCTTTTGCGATTGACTATGCTGCGAAGAAAGCAAACGACAATTATCAGTTTAATCCCATAAACCTTGGCGACAGCGTTAATAGCGCTGTTTCGGAATATTTCCCCACTATCACGATTGATGGCTCCAGGTTAGTTTACACCAGGAGGGTGAACAATATAAATGAAGACTTTTACGAGGCTGCGCGCACAGAAGAATCATGGTCCAGAGCAAAGGGTCTGCCGGGGGACATCAACACCAATAGCAACGAGGGTGCGCAGAATATTTCGCAGGATGGCGAATGGTTGATTTTTACAGGCTGCAATTTCCCGGAGGGATTTGGAAGCTGCGACCTCTACATTTCTTATCACACAAGTGAGGGATGGAGTACTCCTGAAAACCTGGGGGAAACCATCAACACAGAAGCCTGGGAATCGGCGCCTTCGTTGTCGCCCGACAAACGTGATCTTTATTTTGCGAGTAACCGCGCAGGGGGCCTTGGTAAAAGCGATATCTACATCAGCCACCGTCAACCCGATGGCTCATGGACCAAACCTGTGAATGCGGGCCCCCAGATAAATACTGCCGGAAATGAAAGTTGTCCTTTTATTCACGCCGACAACCAGACGCTTTATTTCACTTCCGACGGACATCCCGGATATGGTGGAGACGATTTATTTCTTGTGAAAAAAATTCCCGGTGGAAAATGGGATACGGCTGAGAATCTTGGATATCCCATAAATACGATAGAAAACGAAGGAAGCCTGGTAGTTGCAGCAGATGGTAAAACAGCATACTATGCGAGCGACAGAAGCGACAGCCGTGGAGGGTTGGATATTTATTCGTTTGAATTAAGAGACGACGTACGACCTGCCAGAACCCTTTGGGTAAAAGGAAAAGTGTTCGACGCAAAAACACAGAAAGGCCTGCCGTCAGCTGTAGAACTGACTGATCTTTCAAACAAAGAAACCATCAGCCGCGTACAAACCGATGAAACAGGAAATTACCTGATCACTTTGCCTGTCGGACACGACTATGCTTTTAATGTAAACAGAAAAGGTTACCTGTTCTTTTCGTATAATTTTTCGTTAACGAATCACATTGTTGATTCAACATACAATATAGACATCCCGCTTCAACCTATCGAGGCAGATGCAAGTGTTATTCTGCAGAACATCTTCTTCGACGTAAACAAATTTGAGTTAAAAGCTGAATCGTTTGTTGAACTCGACAACGTAGTCCGGTTAATGAAAGAAAATCCTTCACTGAAAATCCGGATAAATGGCCACACCGACAATACGGGAAATGCGGCCGACAATCTCAGGCTTTCGAATAATCGTGCAAATGCAGTGGTTCAATACCTGGTTTCAGGGGGAATCGCTGCCAACCGACTCTCATCTAAAGGTTTTGGAGCAACTGTTCCGATTGCTGACAACAACACCGATGAAGGCAGAGCAAAGAACAGGCGCACCGAAATGAAAGTAGTGCAGCAATAAAAAAAATGTATCCCGAAACCATATACCAGCTGGCACTGTTGGACGTGCCTACTATCGGTCACGTACATGCGAAAGCGTTGATTGATCATTTCGGTTCGGCCAGTGCCGTGTTTCATGCGGCTAAAAACGAGTTGGAAAGAATTGATGGCATCGGCGAAGCCCGTGCTACAAGTATCTGCAGGTTTACCGGGTTCAGCAAGGCAGAAGATGAATTTGAATTTGCAACCAGGTATGGCATAAAAATAATTTTCCTTACAGACCCGGAATACCCGCAACGATTGTTAAACTGCTACGATCCACCCGCTGTGTTATTTTACAAAGGAGCGGCATCGCTCAATCACAGGCGGATCGTTGCTGTGGTAGGCACACGCAACAACACCGAATATGGAAAATCGGTAACGGAAAAACTGGTAAAAATGCTGGCAGATGCAAATTGCATTGTTGTAAGCGGCCTCGCATTTGGCATTGATGCGATTGCGCACAAAGCAGCGGTAAAACATGATGTGCCTACAGTTGGTGTTGTTGGTCATGGCTTAGACATAATCTACCCCTATGAGCATGTATCACTTGCAAAGCAGATGCTGAAAAATGGCGGGTTATTGACAGAATTCAGGAGTAAAACAAAACCCGATAAACATAACTTCCCAAGCCGCAACCGCGTAGTTGCCGGTATAAGCGATGCAACAATAATCGTTGAAAGCGGCATCAAAGGTGGCAGTATGATTACTGCGAACATGGCTCATGGCTATAATCGCGATGTATTCGCGGTTCCGGGAAGAACCATAGATGCCAAGAGCAGCGGGTGTAATGAATTAATCCGCACAAATAAAGCAGCATTGTTAAGCGATCCCGAACAGGTGGCAGAAATGATGGGATGGCTTGACAAAAACAGGCACTCACGGGTGATTCAGAAGGAATTATTCACAACACTTGACGAAACAGAACAGAAGATCGTTGAATACCTGGTGAACAAAGAAGTAGCCGGCATAGAAGAATTGTCTATGTCGCTTTCTTTAAGCAGCAGTACGCTGGCAGCATCCTTGCTGAACCTGGAAATGGCAGGACTGGTAAGAAGCGTTCCGGGTAAGCGTTTCGCTATAACAGATCGTTAACTAAAAAATCATTTTGTGCAAATTTATGCAGGACCCTATCTTTGCACATGGCAACAATAAATGGCGGCTCTGCCAACAATTTCCCCTCTTCAAATAAGTTTTTCGGCGAAGGAGTAACGTTTGATGATGTTCTTCTTGTACCAGCCTATTCACAGATACTTCCACGCGAGGTAAATATCCGAACTCAGCTAACAGGCCAGATCGGTTTGAATATTCCGATGATGTCTGCTGCTATGGATACGGTTACCGAAGCCACCCTTGCAATTGCGCTTGCACGTGAAGGAGGTATCGGTATTCTACATAAGAATATGAGTATCGAAAAACAGGTGGAACAGGTTCGGAAAGTGAAGCGTAGCGAAAGTGGCCTGATCATCGATCCTGTCACGCTTGATTCCGACGCAACGATCGGCGATGCATTGAAGCTGATGAAGGAAAATAAGATTGGCGGAATCCCTGTGGTTGATCACGATAAAAAACTAGCTGGAATTCTCACTAACCGGGATCTTCGTTTCGAAACAGACAATAACAGGAAAGTGAGTGAAGTGATGACAAAAGAAAATCTCATCACCGCACCCGAAGGCACCGACCTGGTTAAAGCGAAAAAGATACTGAGCCAGTATAAAATTGAAAAGCTCCCCGTTGTTAATAATTCCGGCCAGCTGGTCGGCCTCATTACTTACCGCGATATACTTCAACTAACCAGTCACCCGAATGCAGTCAAGGATAATTATGGACGTCTCCTTGTTGGAGCTGCACTGGGAATTACGCGCGACATGCTGGAGCGTGCAGGAGCTTTGCAGAATATCGGCGTAGATGTTGTGTGCCTTGACAGTGCCCACGGACATAGCAAAGGGGTGATTGAAGCTCTGAAGGCTGTGAAGAAATCCTTTCCGAACCTCCAGGTGATTGCAGGTAATGTGGGAACGGCAGCAGGAGCAAAGGCACTGGCTGATGCAGGAGCAGATGCGGTAAAAGTAGGCATCGGCCCTGGCTCTATCTGTACAACAAGGATTGTTGCAGGTGCAGGTATTCCGCAGATTACAGCCATCATGGAGGCTGCGTCTGTACTCAAAGAAAGAAATATTCCATTGATTGCAGATGGTGGTATCCGGTATACAGGCGACATGGTGAAGGCTTTAGCTGCAGGCGCGAATGTTGTAATGATGGGAAGTGTTTTTGCAGGAACCGAAGAAAGCCCCGGGGAGACAATCATCTATGAGGGAAGAAAGTTCAAACAGTACAGGGGCATGGGTTCTATAGGTGCGATGAGCCAGGGAAGTGGCGACAGGTATTTCCAGGATGTGGAAGACGACCTGAAGAAATTTGTTCCGGAAGGAATTGAAGGACGTGTTGCATATAAGGGCTCAATCAGTGAAATTGTTTACCAGTATGTTGGCGGCTTAAGATCAGGAATGGGATATTGTGGCGCTGCTGATATCGCTGCACTTCAGAATGAATCACAGTTCATCAAAATATCTAACGCAGGCATCAAGGAAAGTCACGCACATGATATTGAAATCACGCGCGAAGCGCCAAACTACAGCCGGTAATCGCCTGGCCGGTTTGTGGAAAATTATTGTATTCGCATTATACTGTTTTGCTGGCGCATCCGAAGCACGTGCACAAGAAGATAGCTGCAATCTGCAGATAAGCCTTCTTACCTGCGGACCAGGTGAAGATCTTTATTCGGTGTTCGGACATACTGCAATACGCGTACGTGATGCTGCAGCAGGATCCGATGTCATTTTCAACTACGGCACATTCGACTTTGCTGATCCCGATTTCTACGTGAAGTTTGTGAAAGGCAAATTGATCTATTATGTATCCGCGGATCACTTCACAAATTTTTACAAGGAGTACGAATATTTCAACAGGTCGATAGTAGAACAGATGCTCACCCTTTCCTGCGATGAGAAAGAAAATCTTTACCAGGCTTTGAAGGTAAATGCGCAGGAAGAAAACAAAAATTACAGGTACGAGTTCTTATTCGATAACTGCTCCACGCGTCCGCGCGACATGGTGATGAGAAATGCAAATGACAGCTTTTCTTTCAAACGAATTATACCCAATCCTGGTCCTACTTTTCGCGACATGATTCATGAATACCTCTACAAAGGAGGTAAGTATTGGAGCGCTTTCGGAATTGACCTGTTACTTGCGAGCCGCATAGACCGCCCTGCAACCAACCTCGAAGCGATGTTTCTGCCGGATTACCTGATGAAGGGATTCGACAGTGCGTATGTTAAGGGACAGCCTTTGGTAGGCTCTAAAAAACTGATACTTCCTGCCAGCGAAGAGGAGAAAAGTTCATTCAGCATCACTCCAATGATTGTGATGATCACATTATTATTGGTTGGGGCTTTTCTCGCGTATACAAAAAATAATCGCTGGCAAAAATTTGCAAACGTATTCGATATCGCTTTCTTTTTATTACTTGGAATAGCAGGATGTTTGATGTTGTACATGTGGTATGGCACGGAACATGAACTTTGCAGGAATAATTATAACCTTTACTGGGCATTGCCAACGCATATCGTCGCCGCTTTCTTTGTAGGCAGCAATAAGGCGTGGGTAAGAAAATACTTTACGATTTCTGCTATCCTTGCCGCAGTGTTTTTTGCCATGTGGGCATTTCTGCCGCAGGGTATGAATTATGCATTTCTTCCTGTTGTATTCCTGTCGGCCATCAGGAGTTATTGTCGCGCAATAAAAAAATAATTTATGCAGGAGCATGGATTGATTACCCACGAAAGCAGTATTTACTATCGCCTTGTCGGCGAGGGCGAACCGGTAATATTACTGCATGGTTTTGGAGAAGACGGATCTATCTGGGACGCACTCAGCGAACAATTGAAAAATAAATACCGCCTGATAATTCCGGACTTACCCGGCAGTGGACAATCGGTTTCGAATACCGATGGAATAACCATGGAAAAAATGGCCGAAAAAGTCAAAGAGGTGCTCGACAAGGAAGGAATTCAGCAGTGCAAAATGATCGGACACAGCATGGGTGGATATATCACCCTGGCTTTTGCTGAGAAATATGCACATTATCTGCATTCGTTCGGTCTGTTTCATTCAACTGCATATGCCGACAGCGAAGAAAAGAAGGAAGCCCGAAAAAAGAATATTGAATTCATCGGAAAACACGGCTCAGCGAAATTTCTCAGGCAAACTGTTCCCAATCTTTTTTCGGAAGAAACCCGGTCGAACAATCCTGAACTTGTAGAAGAAATTATTAATAAATACAGCAACCTGTCTCCCACTTCTCTCGTAAACTATACTGCGGCCATGATGAACCGGCCCGACCGCGTTTCAGTGCTTGAAAATTTCAAAAAACCGGTGTTATTTATTATGGGTGAACACGATACAGCGGTGCCGCTGGAGCAGGGTCTGAAACAATGCAGGGTGCCTGAAATTTCTTACATTTATATCTGCGTGCATTCGGGCCACATGGGCATGCTGGAGGAACCGGAATTTTCTTTGAAAGCGATCCAGGATTTTCTTTCTGCCAAATAACCGGCATCTTCCCCGCACTGCCACAAGACTAATGTTTCATGAAGAGGTTGTGCTTTACCTTTCTCCTATTCTGGGGATCCGTGCTTAGTGCTTTCGCTGCCCACATCCGTGGCGGTGAACTTTCGTACAGGTATCTCGGACCAGGATCGGCGCCCAACACATCCTCGTATCAGCTTACTCTCAAACTTTATATCGATTGCGGTCAGAACGACCAGGGGCAGCTCGACCAGCAGGCCTATCTCACCATTTTTTCGCGGGAGAATAACAGGCAGGTTGGCGGTCAATATGCCGGGATGATCCGCGATGAATTTATAAGCTACGACCCTAATTCGAACCCCTGTATTACCAACCCGCCACGCGACGTTTGTTATCGTTTACGTTTTTTTCAGACGACCGTTGAACTGCCAAACACACCCGAAGGATATACCATAGTATTTCAACGCTGCTGCCGTATTGAAGGAATTCAAAACATCGCACCACCCAGTAACGAGAATGGCGCTACATACGAATGCGAAATTCCCGGAATGAATGCACATCCTACGGCTGTAATAAATTCAAGCCCGGTAATAACTGCCAACGATGCCGTTGCTGTTTGTATGGGTTCAGGCTTCGATTTCGATTTTTCTGCTACAGATCCGGATAAAGACTCGCTTGTTTACCGGTTTTGCGATGCATGGGCTGGCGGTGGCCCCAGTAACGGAGATGGCTGTTTTACCTGTCCGCTTCCAATCCCGGCAGCACCACCACCCTATAGCGCGCTGCGATACAGCGCGGGTTATTCAGGAGCAACACCAATGGGCAACGTGACGATCGATTCAAAAACCGGCGTACTTCGCGGCACTGCTCCAAATAAAATCGGCCAGTATGTAGTGACAGTTTGTATTTCTGAATACCGCCAGGGAAAACTTATTAATGTTCATCGTAAAGACATTCACCTGAAAGTATCAGATTGTCTGCCATTGCGCGCATTGCTTAACCCGGACTATTCTTACTGCGACGATTTCCTGGTAACATTCCGGAACCTGCAGATAAATCCCACAGGTTCGGTGTATACCTGGGATTTCGGCGATGGAACAGAAGTGCAGACATCATCAATTCCCGATGGCACGATTCAGCACCAGTATGCTGACACCGGAACATACAGGGTGAAACTCACGGTAAGTCTTGACGGAAAATGTTTTGATGAAACATTTACCAATGCACGTGTATATCCCGGGTTCTTTCCCGGATTCACTTACAATGGTGCGTGCCTGTACACACCCTTCCGCTTCATTGATACAACGAAGAGCAGGTATGGATCACCTTCATACTGGCGATGGGAATTTGGGGATGAGAAATCGGAAAGCGACACCAGCCGTTTAGAAACACCGGAATGGCTTTATCACACCCTTGGAACTAAAACCGTGAAGTTAGTGGTAGGGTCCGACAAAGGATGCATTGATACCGTATCGCAGATAGTGGACGTCAGGGATCAGCCCGATATGGTATTGCCATTTAAAGACACACTTATCTGCAGTATAGATAGCCTTCAGCTCCGCGCAGTTGGAGACGGAATTTTTCAATGGTCGCCCGGTTATAACATGATCAACAGCACTTCGTCAACACCGGTGGTATATCCTAAAGTAACCACTACATACAAAGTGACAATGACCGAAAATCGGTGCGTGACCAGCGATGAAATACGTGTACGGGTGGTGGATAAGGTTACACTGGATGCCGGCATTGATACTACGATCTGTTTAACAGACACCATTCAATTATCGCCGAGAAGTGATGGATTACGATATAGCTGGACGGCAACGCCGCAGGCTTATTTCGTAGACGCGAATACACGAAATGCTTTAACTGTTCCCTTTGGTAATACCATTTATCATGTTGTGGCAAACATCGGCAGTTGTGTGGCTGAAGATGAATTTTCTGTAAGAACTATACCATATCCCCAGGTGATCGCAGGAAACGATGTAGTTATCTGTTACGATGATACGGTCAGGCTTAACGGTTATACAGATGGTTCCAGTTTCAGGTGGGATCCGCTTTTCTCGCTCGACAATCCGGGATCTCTCACACCAAATGCATTTCCTCTCAACACCCGCACATATACGCTTCTTGGATTCGATACATTAGGATGCCCCAAACCAGGCATTGATCGTGTAACTGTTACGGTTCGCCAGGAAATCAAAGCCTTTGCAGGCGAAGACACTTCTGTAGTAGTTAATCAACCCTTACAACTCAACGGAAGCGGTGGGGAATTTTATTCATGGTCGCCCGAAACAGGCTTGAGTGGACTATCTATACCAAATCCTGTTGCAGTTCTGAACAGGAATACTTCGTACGTGGTGAAAGCGTACACTGCCGATGGATGTTTTGATCTTGACACCATTAACATCAAAGTGTTTCAAACCGCACCGGACATATTTGTACCGAACGCATTTGTTCCCGGTGGAAAAAACAGGGAACTCAAGCCCATGGCTGTAGGCATTTCCTCTCTCGACTATTTCAGGGTATACAATCGGTGGGGCCAACTCGTATTTCAAACTACAGAGGTCAACAAAGGCTGGGATGGACGTGTATCCGGCGTAGTGCAACAAAACGGCACCTATGTGTGGATGATCAGCGGAACTGATTATACCGGTAGAAAAGTAACGAAACGAGGAACGGCGGTGTTGGTGAGGTGAGCGGTAAAGAGGGAAAGGTGATATTACACGGATTTTGATTTTAGGGCTTTTTAATCTACTTTTAATGCCCTGCCTTATCCTGCAAACCCTAATCAAGAAGTTGATATGAACCATATTTCCGGTAAGTGTCTGTTAGTCCTTTTGCTGGTTTATGTTACTTCAGTAGCAAGTGCACAGGACATCATCAGGCAGCAAAGTTGTGATGGCAATCCCTATCAGGAAACCGTCGATAGTCTTAAAGAACATTATGCCCAGGAAGGATTTGCTGTTTTGCGCGAAGCTTCGATGACTATGGAAAGTGAATACGAAATGCCCATCGTGTTGCCCATGGCCCGGGGAGTTTGGTACCAATTCATTTTTATCGGAGATCCAACTTCAAGACTATACGAAGTGCGCATGTATGACTATGCCGAAAAACAGGTAATCTACAAGAAAAATATGTGGGGCGATGTAGATGGTAATATCATCAGCTTCAATTACATCCCTCCCCAGAGTGAATACCACATGATAAAACCGGTACAGGTAAACAAGAATAAAAAGAAGATGTGCGGTTATGTGTTACTATTAAAAAAGACTTCCTGATCTTTCACCGCTCACCGCTCACCTCTTACCTTTCACGTCTGCCGTCATTGCGTCAATGCCAACCTGATCTGAACTCCCGCGCGGGTGTTGGTTATTGGAGGAGCAGTAGATATTTTGGGCTCTACCCTACGTTGCTCGAAATACAATTTCACATTTACCCGGTTACTCAGAACATAATCAATGGATGGGTTGATCGTAATTACGCGCTGACCTGCTGTCGGCAGAGCCTGAACCTGGTCGAGCCTTGAGTTTGCCGTCACATCATCCCTGAATCCAAGATCCACTCTGAAGTTCACATCGTTCTCCAATGCTTTTCCTTTCCATTTGATGAACGACAGTGCTCCCCTTGAACGCATTCCACCGCCTATTGTGAATTCTGTAGATCTGGCTTCGCTCAGCTGGAAATCTACAAGGCTCAAGCTTAGCTGCCTCGATTTTTTGAATTCAAACCGTGCATTTAACTGATTTGTGAACTGCATGTCTACATCAATCATCGGCGCGAATTGCTCACTGATTGTTATGTTTGGTACAAGGAAGTACGGCACAAAATTTCCCGTGAGTGTGTCAATAAATCCCGGTTGATTTATCGAGAACGGATCCTGGTACAACAAAGCCGATTCAAAGTGGTTCATGCTTAAAGTTCCATTGTAGCCATGTGTTACCGTGAAGCTGGTGAATATCTTATCCATCCCCGGAATGCGCGACAAACCATTGTAGGTAATACGCCAATTCGGACGTGGCAATATGCCTGAGAAAGGATTTGAACGAATGTTCGGATTCGCATTCTTCATAAGCGGAATGGTATTCGGATCCTTTTTCGTGTAGGCCGCGAGGAAAGCAGGTATCAACACTTCCTGCGAATAGCGTCCATATCCAACATAATATCCATCCGGAGTTTGTGCTCCCCCTGAACTCGGGTTTGCATTACTCAAACGCGTTGCAATCACTGCACGGTAAGCCTGGAAGCGCTGGAATGTTTCAGACACTTCATTAGGATTTATTTTTCCAAACAACGTCTGGAACGAAATATAGCTTACGCTGAATGTTCCTTCTGTGAATGGATTAAGACGTGTAAACTGACCGGAATATCCATTTGGCGTAGTGTCTTTATACAGTTCGTAATACAATTTACCAAACGACTTGTCTACCGTAAGGTCAATTGTAAGATCACGAACCGGCATCAGCTGCGCATTCACGGTTAGTTTCTGGTTATAGTCTTGCCTGTTCTGAAAGTTGAAGTTTGGATCGCCGGTAATTAATCCTTTCGACGAAAGTTTGTTGATGAAATTCGTGTCGGGCTGCTGTCCAAAAATAAATCCAAGTCCGGGGGCGCCGTTCCTGAAATTCATCCCCAATACTTTTGTGCTGTCTGTATACCCGTATATGGATGCCGTTGCATTTTCTGTGTAGTTGACGCTGATACGTTTAAGTGCAGTAATAATGCGTCCAACTGCTTTCAGGCCACTTCCGAGAACGATGGGTTCATTTCTGTCGCGTCTTCTTCCTCTCTTCGAGGTAGTGTCGCGCACGGCAGCCGCATTCCCCGCGGGTGCAGTTTCTTCAATGGCACGCAGCCAGCGTGATTTACTATACAAACGTTGGAAATCAAATTCTGCTGTTGCATTCTTCTGCTGTTCGTTCGCCAGGGTGTTTCCGAGGTTGCGTGCGATCAGCGATGCCGCTATCCAGTTATAATTAGCTACATAGTTTACACGAACAGAAGTCCAATCGAGTAATGGAATTTTTTGAGTTGGTAGTACGTAAGAAAAATTCGCTGCCTGTTGATACGAGATGGTTCTTCCACCTTTCAGAACCCTGTCCCACATACGTTTCTTCGCTTCATCGTCGAGACGGCCACTGTCTTCATCAATCCACGATTTATTTGTGGCACTGAAATCAACATTCAACGAGCGTGTCAGGTCCCACCGCAGGTTATACACGCGGTCGAACGTAAAGTATTTGTCGTAAGTTTCCGGCAAGCCGAATTTCGGACCGCCTACATTTCTCGGACGATAGGCACCGAATTGCCTGTTGAGGTCGGCGCGGAAACCAAGTAAACTTGGAAGCGGATTGAAATTGAAGTCTTTAATCAATCCAAACCACGGCGACCGTAAGAATTTTCCTTTTTTCAGAGGCTCTATATAAGTGGGAGTAGAAGTATAATTATAACCCAGGCCCGCACGGTGACGTACAACCGAATTATCCTCGATCAAGGGATTGTGCTGCTCTTCTTTGTAATATGAATAGCTTACATCGATGTTCTCGATGCTCCATATCTGCTGCTTCTTTCCACTGGTGTTGTTTTTCTTCACGTTGGTGAAGTTTACAGTCTTTATCGTTCGCACGTCTACAGCGTTGTCGCGTATGGAGTCGCGCATGTTTGCAGGCGTTGCGTCCAGTTTATCTTTCAATTTTATATCCAGATCGTAGGGATCGTAT
>JAFAGE010000344.1 GCA_023423015.1 Bacteroidota bacterium | reverse complement strand
CTTATACGCTCGAAGCTTACTCCCGGCTCGTACATAACATTCATCAGCTGGAACAAGGCAAGCTTGGAGGTTTCGACGTTATTCTGATTGGTAATTACATTTAATTCGTTGCCAGCCTGCTCTCCCTGAAGGTTGGTGAGCTGCGATGGAACAATTGCACCTTCTTCGTGCATTTTCTGAAGCCTTGCCACCTGCTCTTTACTTACCTCAAGCTGCCCGCGCGACTGCTCAAATAAATCTTCGTTGGTTAACACCTGCAGGTACGCAAGCATAATATTAAGCGTAAGATTATCTTTCTGCTGCTGCACGTCCATTTTAGCTGCCTCATAAGCTAATGCATTCTGACGGATGCTGTTCTGCAAACCCAAACCGTTAAAGAGCGTAACTCCCGAGCTGATTCCGTAACCAGCAAAATTAATCCGTTGGTCGACGAACGAGTTTGAGAACGGATCGATACTACGACCCTGGTTGATACCATGACTTGCTACACCATTCAGCGTCGGCAACAAATTCCCTTTAGCCAGTCTCCAATCGAGTTTTGCTGTTTCCATCAGCAATTCCGTCTGCTTCAACTCGAGGTTGTTTGCAAAGGCACTGTCGATACATTGCTTCAGTGTGTACGTTTTCGTTTGAGCATTAACGTTAGCAGAGACGAAACACAGGAAGAGCAATGATGATATTTTAACAAAAAACCAATTCACTGTATTAAGATTTGATATTCACGTGTGCGGGGCGATGCTTCACAATCAGCTTTCTGTTTTAATCCTGTCCATTGCCGTTTCTCCCACGATTCTTCCGTCGAGCAGGTTAATAATTCGTGACCCGTAAGCGGCGTTTTTTTCGGAGTGAGTTACCTGTATGATTGTAACGCCTTCGTTGTTGAGCTGCTCAAATAAATCCATAATTTCTTCGCCCTGCTTTGAATTCAGGTTGCCGGTTGGTTCATCTGCCAGGATAAGTTTTGGTTTGGAGATCAGCGCCCTCGCAATACCTACAAGTTGTTGCTGGCCACCTGAAAGTTGATTCGGGAACAGGTCCTTTTTACCAACCATGTTGAAACGGTCGAGCATATCAGCTACCAGGCCTTTCCTTTCCGATGTTTTGATATCCTGATAAATCAGGGGTGTTTCAATATTTTCATACACCGTTAACTCGTCGATCAGGTGGTATGCCTGGAACACAAAACCGATATATTTTTTATAGAGTGAGGAACGCGCTTTTTCTTTCAGCCTTGTCACGTCTTCGTGCAGGAACCGGTAATCTCCTTCATCCGGTTCATCGAGCATGCCGATGATATTGAGGAGTGTCGATTTTCCCGATCCTGATGGTCCCATTATTGACACGAATTCTCCTTCTTCAACTTTGAGGTTGATGTCTTTCAGTAAGAATGTTCTTGCCGACCCGGTCGATACCCAGCGCGATATATGTTTAAGCTCGATCATAATTATACCAGGATGTTTTCAGTCACCGTTTGTCCATCAAGCATACGGATGATGCGATGGCTGTAGCGTGCATCGTGTTCGGAGTGAGTTACCATGATGATGGTTGTTCCCTGTTCGTTCAGGTCCGACAACATCTGCATTACTTCGTTACCATTGATGGAATCGAGGTTACCAGTAGGCTCATCCGCCAGGATCAGCTTTGGATTATTCACTACTGCGCGAGCAACGGCAACACGCTGCTGTTGACCTCCAGACAACTGCTGCGGGTAGTGATTTCGCCGGTGCATGATCTGGACTTTATCCAGTATCTCCTCTACCCTCTTCTTTCTGTCGCCACTTTTCATTCCCAGGTAAATGAGCGGCAATTCCACGTTTTCGAAAACAGTAAGCTCATCGATGAGGTTAAAGCTTTGAAACACGAAACCTATATTCCGCTTACGAAGTTCGGCTCTTTTTCTTTCGTTGAACTTAGCCACTTCAATCCCGTTGAAAAGAAAACTACCCGCATCGGGATCATCTAATAACCCGAGGATATTCAGCAGCGTTGATTTACCACAGCCGGAAGGACCCATCACGGCTACAAATTCACCGGACTTCACTTCAAAGGAAAGTTTATTTAGTGCTACCGTCTCCACTTCTTCTGTGCGGTAGATTTTTTCGAGATCAGAAATTTTTATCATGTTGCGTTTTATTATCGGGTTTAGTTGCCTTTTAGTACCAGTTCCTGGATGTTTCCAAAATTTTCATAGCTCGATGTAATCACCTTGTCGCCGGGATTCAAGCCTTCCAGCACTTCATACTGGTCGATGCTTTGGCGGCCAAGCTGAATAGGTACGCGATATGCAGTTTTTCCGTCGCTGCTAACCTTGAAGATCCAGTTTCCACCTGTTTGCTGGAAAAATGCTCCACGGGGTACGGTGATCGCTTCCGTTTCATCACTCAAAGAGAGTACAATCTGCAGTGTCTGTCCGCGGCGGATTCCCTGGGGAACGTCGCCCACAAATTCCATATCCACCTGGAACCTCCCCTGGGTAACCTGCGTATAAATCTTTTTAATCTTGAGTGTATACTCTTTTCCCGCGAAAGTAAATGTACCCACCTGGTCGGGATAAATGCGCGAAATGTAATGTTCGTCTACGTCCACCCGCACTTTGAACCCGCTGAGCACATCAATCTGGCCGAGGCGTTCACCTTTGTTTTTACTCTGGCCGATTTCTGCATCGAGCGATGTAAGCTGTCCGTCGAGCGGAGAACGGACGATCAGGTCACCCACTTTTTTGCGCATCACGTCAAGGGCGTTTTGTGTTCTCGCATACGACTCGCGGGCCTGTTCCAGTTCGGTCCGGGTACTCATGCTGTCCTGTTTCAGGATCTGTTCAGTCAGCTTCATTTTTTCTTTCTGGTACAGGTAATTGTTTTCAGACTGTTTGAACTCCTGGTAACCGATTGCCTTCTGCTCGTACAACTTTTTATTAAGGTTGTAGATCCTTTCAGCTTCTTTCAATGTGCTTTCCACATCGGTCATCTGGTTCAGTTTGGTAATCGTGTTCTGCTGTGCAGCATTGCGCGAAATCTGCATCTGGGTGAGCAGGTTAAACACCGAGGTTTCCTGGTTCACGAGGCTTAATTCGAGGTCAGTGTTCGAAAGACGCAGGATGGGCTGGCCTTTTTTCATAATTGCACCATCTTCCACATATTTTTCTTCTACCCGTCCTCCCTCGATCGCATCGAGGTATATGGAAGTCAGAGGAAGCACAATACCATTGACTGGTATATTATCCTGGAAGGGACCCTTCCTGATCTCACTGATCGTGATCCGTTCGGTATTTACATTGAGTCTGCTCTTGCCCGACGTAAAATAAAAACTTAGCACAATCAGTGAGGCCAGCAATACGATCCCTCCAATCATGAAGATCCGCTTACGGGACCATTTTTTCTTTGGAATAACTCTATCCATTTCTCATTCAGGTTAACACCCGCAGTCACAATTTCAAAATGCGTTTTTGCTGCGGCTGCAATAGGTAAAGCATAAACATGCCAGTTTCTATCTTCCTGAAAACTACTTACTTGTGGGAATAATGCCGTTTTTTCTTGTACGCTATTGCAACATGGGGTGTTCGCTTTCAGTACAGTAAGGAATAACCCGTTTTATTTGGAAAATATTAATTGCAGCAACTTGCTAATTATAGTATAATTGCGCACTAATCATCCCCGCCAAGTTCTACTTATGTTAATGAAAGACGCATCGATACTGATTGTGGATGACGACCCCGATGTACTAACTGCTGTCAGGTTGCTGCTAAAGACCGAAGTTAAACAAGTTGTCACAGAAAAAAACCCGGAGAACCTTCGGCACCTGCTCTCACAAACCAGCTTTGATCTCATTCTGCTGGACATGAACTTCAATAGCTCGATCAACACCGGAAACGAGGGATTCTACTGGTTGAAGAAAATCCGCGATTTTAAATCTGATGCGCTGGTGATCATGATCACGGCTTATGGTGATATTGACCTTGCGGTGAGATCGCTTAAGGAAGGTGCCGCCGATTTTGTGGTGAAACCCTGGCACAACGAGAAACTGGTGGAATCGCTCAAAGAAGCGTTGAAGCGAAAAGGCAAACAACAGGCAGCAACTCCTACCATCAGCTCTGATTCCATCATCGGTAATGAATTACTCGGCACCTCGAAGGTGATGGAAGATGTGTTTTTTAAAATAGAGAAAATAGCGCCTACCGACGCAAACATCCTGATACTTGGTGAGAACGGTACCGGTAAAGACCTGGTGGCACGGGCCATTCATCAGCAATCGAATCGTGCAAATAAACCGTTTGTCAAAGTTGACCTCGGAGCGCTGACTGAAAGCCTGTTTGAAAGTGAACTGTTCGGACACAAAAAAGGTGCATTTACCGACGCGCGTGAAGACCGTGTAGGACGTTTTGAAGCCGCTCATGGTGGCACATTATTCCTCGATGAAATAGGAAATATTTCACTGCAACAGCAGGCAAAGTTGCTGAGCGTGCTGCAGAACCGCCAGGTAATCAGGCTCGGAACAAATGAACCAATCCCTATCGATATCCGCCTGATCTGCGCAACCAATCTTCCATTGAGCGATCTTTCAGATGAAACCCTCTTTCGTAAAGACCTTATATACCGCATCAACACTGTAGACATCATGTTGCCGCCGCTCCGAAAGCGAAAATCAGACATCATGATGCTGGCAAAACATTTTGCGCGGCTGTATGGTAATAAATACCTGAAGCCGACGCTGGAGTTCGATTCGTCTGCAGAACAAAAATTACTCGACTATCATTTTCCCGGCAACATCCGGGAATTGCAATATGTAATTGAACGCGCAGTGATCATGGGCGATGGCCCGGTGATTACCGCAAAGGATCTCATCTTTTCGCCGATCGAATCTGCAGTGGAGCCCATGGACGACGGAGGTGATCTGAAATTAAGCGCAGTGGAAAAGAGCACGATTCTGCGGGTGATTGAAAAACACAATGGCAACATTTCGCGGGCAGCAAAAGAACTCGGACTTACACGCACGGCTCTCTATCGCAGGCTGAGCAAATACAATATCTGATTTGTCAATGACATTCTCCAGAACCATACAATGGCAGATGCTCGGGAGGCTGGTGCTGCTGTTCGGGCTCACCGTTCTCCTAACGTACCTGATTATTAAAGAGTATTACCTGTATGCCCTGATAACGGCTCCCTTCTTGATTTCCTCGGCGGTAAATCTCTACGTTTTTCACAACCGTTCTATGGATGAATGGGCAGGTTTTGTAGAATCTATCCATTACCGCGATTTCTCACGCTATTTTGAAACGACGCGTGCTCCTGTAGACCTGAAACTCCTTCGAAAAGGCTTCAACGAAATAAACACCACGTTCAAGGTTTTAAGTAAAGAGAAAGAAACGCAATACCAATACCTGCAGAAAATCCTGGAGCTGGTAGATACGGGCATCCTTTCTTACGAGGAGGAAGAAGGAACAGTAGTGTGGATGAATGAGTCGTTGAAAAACATGTTGCAGGTTTCCTACCTCAAAACAATTCACTCGCTGCAAAAGCGCGACCCCAAATTGTACGACGAAATACTTTCTCTCAAACCACGACAAAGCAAAGTAATCAAGATCACTACCGAGCGCGGTTCTTTCAAAGTACTGATGTCGGCAACAAGCTTCCAGACGGAAGGAAAAAAGTACAAACTGGTAGCTTTCCAAAACGTGAACGAAGCGCTGGATGAAACAGAATCGAAAGCATGGGAGAAATTACTGAATGTGATGACGCATGAGATCATGAATTCCATTGCACCCATCTCTTCGCTTGCAGTAACATTGAAAAAGAGGTTGCAGCAATCTGTTCATGAGCTGAACAACAAATCAGGGGCGGTAGACGACCTCGAGCTCGGGATCGATACAATCAAACGAAGAAGTGAAGGTTTGTTGAAATTCGCAGAAACCTACCGCAGTTTAAATAAGATTAATACGCTTAATCTCAGCCGTATTTACCTGCGTGATCTTTTCGAAACACTGCACCACCTGATGCTGCCTACACTGAAGGAAAAGAATATTGACCTCCAGATTGCATTGAAGGATCCGGACCTTCAGCTCCAGGTGGATGTGAACCTTTTTGAACAGGTACTGATTAACCTTGTTGTAAATGCGATAGAAGCGCTTAAGAATAATCCCTCGGGCCACATAATCATTTCGGGATTCGTAGACGCCTCACACAAGACGGTAATCAAGGTTGAAGACAACGGGGCCGGCATGTCACCCGAACTGCTTGAAAAGATATTTATTCCTTTTTTCAGTACGAAGAAGAGTGGCAGCGGGATAGGATTGAGCCTATGCAAGCAGATCCTGATGCTGCATAAAGCAAACATTCACGTGCAAAGCAAGGAAGGAGCAGGCACTGCCTTCATTATGCAGTTCTGATTAAACTTCGTCAACCCCAAAGTAATTTGATTTTGTAATCTTCTGTAATTGCAGCAAGCTGCGTACCTTTTGCCAGTTATGCAGATCAACAGTGCTGTTGTGCGGGCAGCGCAGTATATTTTTTTCGGCAACTATTTCTACGGCATTTGCGCGCTTGCCTTGTGTATTGAATCGTCGCTCCAACGCGACATGCCTTTGAACAGCCTGCTTTTCTATATTTTCATATTCTGCGTCACTGTTCTTTACTATACCCGTGCTTACATCACTGAGAAAAAAAGCGGATCAGGCAATACTCGCACCGATTGGTACTGGCGCCACCGGCGCTTCGTTTTCTTCAGCCAGGTAGTACTTACCATTGTTGCCCTTATATACCCCATAAAACTTTTTACAGATCAACCCGGTTTTCTGTTCGAGCTCACTAATCTTCAATGGGCGATGCTCCTGGTGTTTCCTGTTACTGCGGCTTTGTACTATGGATCAAGCCATCCTTACCTTGGCAGGTACCGCCTGCGAAATATAGGCTGGCTCAAACCTTTCCTTATCGGTTTTGTGTGGGCAGGCCTGGTGACCATCTACCCATTTGTATTTGCTACCATTGAAGATCGTTCCGAGTTTATCCCCGACTGGCAGGCAGGTTTTCTCTTTACTAAAAACTTCATGTTCATCACGGTGCTATGCATTATGTTCGACATCAAAGATTATGCAGCCGACCACAACCGCCAGCTAAAAACATTCGTAGTGAAAGCAGGATTACGCCGAACAATATTCACGATACTCATTCCACTGTGCATTCTCGGTCTCGCTTCTTACCTCGTTTACGCGGCAATCCGCAGTTTTTCATTGGCGCGTATCCTTTTGAACGTAATTCCATTTCTGCCGCTGATTGCAGTCGCCTATTCCATGCACCGCCGCAAATCCATCTTTTACTACCTGGTAGTTATCGACGGCCTTATGCTGGTGAAAGCGCTTTGCGGGAGCCTGGGTGTGTTGTTGAGGTGAGCAGTGAGCGGTGAAAGATGAAAAGAGAGCGGAGAACGAGGGCGAAGGGCGGGGGGCGGAGGGCGGAGGGCGTCTACAGAACGGAGAACGGAAATCGACATCAGAAGCCGAGAAAGCATACCCCCTATGCCATCTGCCACCTGCCATTTGCCAATTCTCTCACCTTTCACTGCTCACCTCTCACCACTTCACCTGCCACCTGCCTATAATTTAAATGCCTGCCTCGCGAGCAACTTCCAGTCTTTCTTCGACTTCTGCCATACGAGCAACACACCGAGATTTATTGCAGCAGCTTTGCCATTGTCTACAACATCTCCTTTCAGATTATGGCGAACGAGTGCGGTGTTACCGTGCACAGAAATGGATTGATTGGATGCTTCAAGCGATTTGAAATCAGAAGCGCCTGAAGCGAGGGCGGAGATGAATTCATTTTGTGATTCCATCTTGCCACTTGAGTGTCCATACACAAGAGATTGATGCGTGAGCCGTGCGAGTGTTGCGCTGTCACCATCCAACATCGCTTTCACTAATTGGTCCACTGCCTGCGAAACCTGTTGTTCGTCTTTTGACTGTGCGAATACTCCAGCACCCATCATGCAGAATAAAGAAAATACAAGCATCTTTTTCATGCCTTGAACTTACGTAAAAAACGGCATTGAATCATTTTAACGTTTTAATTGGTTAAAGTAAATAATAGATATGCTGACGAAAGGACATGTTTATGAGTGCATTATCGGCCATGCAGGCATTTACACATACAAAAAAAAAGTTCAATCTGCAGAGCAGAAAATTTTGCACAGTATTTGACTTAGCGGTGGAAACAAATGAGAAGAATGAGCAGAAAAAATATACTCGTTGTAACACGCCGGCAGGATGCAAACTCTAATCTCAACCAATGGTTAGGCAGAGCGCTTCCATTTCACATAAGTGTGGCGGTTACGGACGAAGAAGCTATCGAGCTCTGTCATCTTCAACAGTTCGACATTGTAGTGGTGGATGCACCCGATAAAGAAATCGATTCTAAAAAGCTGAAAGCAGTACTTCCGATATTGCAGGAAAAGTTATTGCTGATAGCTTATGAAGGCGAAGCACCGGAACTTCTTACACAGTATGTTGAATCTATCTTCTCAGCGCAGAAATACAAACGCATTCTCGGGATGATCTTACCTGAGCCCGGCGAAGGAAGCTTGCCTGAATTTTCTCTCAACTAACCGCGGATATGATATGCTTTCGGTTGCACAAAAGCCCTGATTCCATGATAAGACAGCGTGCTGCCAAGACCTGAATTTCCGCGCCCCGACCATGGCAGGGTTGCGCTCACCCTGTCGCAACAATTCCAATACACCGTTCCGGTATTCATTTGCTTCATAATTTTTTCCGCGCGTTCGAAATCGGCGGAGTATATAGCCGCTGTCAATCCATACTTGGTATCCTGCATGAGGGAGATTGCCTCTTCGTCGCCCGACACTTTCTGGATACCAACTACAGGCCCAAAGCTTTCCTCTGTCATTATCTTCATAGAATGATCCACGTTCACAACAACAGCCGGTTCAAAATAAAAACCTTTGTCGGATGCGATCCTGCCACCGGCAAGCAGCTTTGCCCCTTTCTCCACTGCGTCGTTCACCTGGTCCGATAAAAAGTGTAATTGTTCCTTTCTGCTGATCGGTCCAAGGTCGGTAGCCGGATCAAGTGGATCGCCGGCCTTTAATTTTTTCAGATGCGAGAGATAAGCATTTACAAAACCATCGTAGATTTTTTCATGAACATAAATCCGCTCTACTGCGCAGCAACTCTGCCCGTTGTTATACACCACACCCTCCACCGCTGCAGCAGCAACAGCGTCTATATCCCTGACATCATCCATAACATACATGGGATCCTTACCACCTAACTCGAGTTGGCAGGGAACAAGTTTTGAAGCAACGCGCTCTGCAATGTGTTTTCCTGTTTTGTAGCTCCCTGTAAAATAGTATCCGTCGAAAGGAAGGTCGAGCAGCATCTCACCTACATCTCCCCTGCCGGTAACAGTTTCGAAAATATCTTCCGGAATACTCGCTTCATACATCAGGCTTTGAATGTGCATTCCCGTAAGCGTAGCGTATTCAGACGGCTTGTAGATAACTGCATTGCCACCAATAAGCGCAGGAATAAAAACATTCACGCCCACGAGGTATGGATAATTCCATGCTGAAATGTTAACAATGACACCCAGCGGTTCATATACAATTTTTTCGCGCGTAGATCCTTCGCTGGTGATCCATTCGTCGGCCAGGTATTTCTCAGAATTATCTATGAAAAACTTAATCCGGTTCCTGGCGCTATTGAGTTCGTTATACGACTCTTTAACAGGCTTTCCCATTTCACTGCTCAGCGTGCGCGCCAGTTCGTCGCGATCTTTTTCCAACAGATCATAAAACGCCCGGATGCAGTCTACACGTTCTTTTACTGTTAACGCAGCCCAGCGTGGTTGAGCCTTCTTCAGTTTGTCGAATTTCTTTTCTACTGACTGCTTCGTGTCTTCATGCACTTCTGCCAGCACTTCTTCTGTTGCAGGATTTATGATCTTCATTGTAGTTTATTGAGGGTTACAATGCCTCCACATACAAATTTCTGAAATCGGTCCGGCTTACCGGTTTTGGATTATTTGGATGTGCAAAGTCGGCAATGGCAAGATCAGCAAGAGTATCCACGTGTTCTGCCTTAACCCCGACCTTGCTCAGCTTGCGGGGTAAACCTATCTTCTTATTCAATTTAAAAAGATGATCCACCACGGCTTCTCCGTTCTTTTTCTTCAATTCCATCATGCGGGCCATCATCTCAAATTTCTTTTCGTTACCTCCGATATTAAAGTACATGCCATACGGAAGGTTCACAGCATTGGCAAGGCCATGATGCATGTCGAGTAGCGATGAGAGTGGATGCGCCAGCGAATGCACAACTCCCAGGCCTTTCTGAAATGCGACTGCACCCATCAACGAAGCGATCATCATTTTACTCCTGGCTTCAAGGTCAGGCTTGTTAACTGCTTTTTTTATTGCTTCATTTATTAAAGCAATGCCTTGCAGAGCAATCCCTTCACATAATGGGTGAAAGCCTTTTGCAATGTATGCTTCCATGTTATGGGTGAGTGCATCCATTCCTGTTGCCGCAGTAACAAACGGAGGAAGTTCCATAGTAAGCAATGGATCCGCAAATACGATCTTCGCAAGCAGCTTGGGTGAAAACAGGATTCTCTTCCGGTGAGTTTCGTCTTCCGAAATGATTGCGCTGCGGCCTACTTCGCTGCCGGTGCCACTTGTGGTGGGAATAGTAATGAAGTAAGGCACGTCTTCCGTCACGTATATATCGCCACCTATAAGGTCGTCGTAATCGAAGAGATCGCGATGGTGGTTGATACGAAGTGCTATAGCACGAGCAACATCCATAGCAGCGCCACCGCCGAGGCCAATAATACAGTCACGGTTTGTTGACGCATATGCATCTCCGCCATTGATAACGTCCGACTTCACCGGATTTTTATGGATCGAAGAAAACACCTCCACGGAAATACCGGCGAAAGACAGTTCCTGGACAATTCGTTTGAAAAAGTCGAGGTCGCGTACGTTAGGATCAGTTACAATCAACGGCCTGTTCAGGTATTTTTCGCGCAGGTGTGGACCCAATTCCTGCGAAGCGCCGGCCCCAAAGCGAATGATTGTGGGAAAATTATATTGTCGTACAATGTTAAAATCGATGTTCATGTATGTTGATTAAATTATCTCGAAGTATCTCTTCAACTCCCAGTCGGTTACAGCTTTCGCATATTGCCTCCACTCCCATTCGCGTGTACCGGCGAAGTGTTGCACAAATGCGTCACCAAATAATTCTTTCGCAACATCAGAATTCCTCATTGCCTCCGTTGCCTCGTGCAGATTCTTAGGTAATAAACCATTTTGCGTGTCTGCATACCCGCTTCCTTTTGTTGGCGCGATATTCAGCTTAAGTTTGTTTTTAATTCCATAAAGGCCTGATGCAAGACAGGCGGCCATTGCGAGGTAAGGGTTGCAATCTGAACCTACAACTCTTGTTTCAAGACGGGTTGAAGCAGTTCCACCACACAACACGCGCAACGCGGTTGTTCTGTTGTCGTATGCCCAGGTAATGGTTGTAGGTGCCCAGGCACCTTCCACCAGCCTTTTATAACTGTTAATTGATGGCGCATACATTGGAAGGATGAAGGGCAGGCAATAGAGTTGACCCGCGATGTAACTTTCCATCAACGAACTGATTTCACCCTCTTTTACGCCGGAGAAAAGATTTTTCGTTTCATCCACCGACCACAAACTCTGGTGAACATGACCGCTGCAACCCGGAAGATTTTCGTTCCACTTGGCCATAAAACTTGCAACTATTCCATAGCCGGAAGCGATTTCCTTCACTCCGCTTTTAAAAAGTACAGCGCGGTCTGCAGCTTCAACAACAGTGGAATAACGTATTGCTGCCTCATATACACCGGGGCCCGTTTCTGTGTGAATGCCTTCGATAGGAACATCAAACCGTGTAAGCAGGTCAATCAGGTCGTTGAAGAAGGCCTTATTTTGTGAAGCCCGCAACACCGAGTAACCAAACATTCCATTCGTGAGCGGCCGGATATTCCTGAATTGTTGTTCGTGCAGTTCAGCGCCGGTTGTGAGAAAGTTGAACCATTCAAACTCCTGCGAGAAATATGGAACATAGCCCATATCTGCGCATTGTTTTGCGACACTTTTCAGAAGTGCGCGCGGGCATATCGATTGTGCATTACCGTTAGGAACGCAGAAATCGGCCAGGAAAAATGGTATTTCATTTTCCCACGGAATATTCCTGAAGGTGTTAAGATCAATCACCGCTGTTGCGTCGGGGTATCCGGTATGCCAACCGGTAACCTTCGCATTGTCGTATGCCAGGTCGGCCGCATCCCACCCGAAAATCACGTCGCAGAATCCAAAACCTTTTTCAGCTACTGAAAGGAATTTTTCTGCCGATACAATCTTTCCGCGAAGAATACCATCAATGTCTGTAACAGCCAGCTTAACTTTTTTTACATCCAGCTCGTTGAACTTCTTTTTTATTTCGGCAAATGATGTTTTATGCTGCATCTGATTTCTGTTTGAAGTATATGCGAAACACAATGTAGCCCGTTGCTAATATTGCGAAATAAATGGCTGCAATTACAAGGTTGAGTGTAGTCATAGCGATCAATGCTATGGACGACACGATCAGGGCGGTTACCGGCATCAGCGGATAAAAAGGCACTTTGAAAGGGCGTTCAAGTTTTGGCTCGCGGCGGCGCAAAACAATTACTGAAATCATACCGATGATGTAAAGAGTAAGTGCACCAAAACACGCCATGATGATGATGTCGCCGGTTTTCCCGGTCAGCAGTGCAGCGATACCAACAACCATGTTTAACAGCAATGCATTTGCAGGAGTTTTGAATTTTGGGTGGATTTTTCCCAGTGCCCGTGGCATGCAGCCGACCCTTCCAAATTCAAAAGT
>JAFAGE010000368.1 GCA_023423015.1 Bacteroidota bacterium | reverse complement strand
GCTCGTCGAGCTCAGCGTCTTCGACACCCATCTCCTTTAATTCCTTCAGTAAAAGCCGGCCCAGGTTGAGTTGTTTTGCAGTGGATGGTTGGCTGGTGGAATTCGGGTCGCTTTGCGTGTCGATTGTTACATAACGCATAAATCTTTCGGCAACAGTAAATGCATAAGCATCCAGCATCTATTCTTTATTTTTGGACAAGATAAAAATTCTATAGCATTGGCAAACACCGTAGCGCCTGTAATCAGGCAAGGCTGGGTCAGGGCATTGTTGCTTTTGGTAATATATGTAGGCTTATCAGTCACCGCCGGATTTTTTACGCCCAATTTTGAAACATGGATTACCGTTTCGTTTCTCATCGCTGTTGTTTGCGTTTACCTGTTCCGGCGTTTCGTTGACAAGAAATCTTTTGAAGGTATCGGGCTGCGGTATCACGACATGCTTCCTCACGCGATTACCGGTACATTGCTGGCAATATTTATTGTTTGCGGCGGGGCATTGTTCATCTACTTTCTCAACGGCATTGAATGGCTCGACATACTCCCTGTAACGGATGAGTTGTTCGTGAATGCAATATTACTTTTAATGGTGGCAATCGGGGAGGAACTCGTATTCAGAGGATATGTACTTCGGAACCTCATAAAATCGATGAACAGGTGGCTGGCCCTTGCACTAAGCGCATTGCTGTTTACTATTGTTCATGCGTCGGATTTCCAGGTTCCGGTTACAGGACTTGCAAACATCTTCCTTGGCGGAGCTTTGCTGGGTATAACGTTTATGCACACGCGAAGTTTATGGATGCCGGTTTTGTTTCACTTCATGTGGAACTTCATACAAGGTCCTTTGCTTGGATTCCCGGTAAGCGGTATAGAATTCAGCTCGATCCTCATAATGGATCCCGGTAGTTCAACATTGCTAAGTGGTGGTGATTATGGCTTTGAAGGATCACTCGTGTGCACGGGATTGCTGATATTAGCATCGGCGATCTGGTTGTGGAAGGAGAAATCGCACACACGGAAACAGGTTGCTTAACCCGTCAATATTCAACCTTCCGTGCCGGTATGTTGACGTACGCATCGGGCATAACATAATGCACTTTGTAAGATGTAAGCGCAGGTTCAAAGAAAGTCCATGTTTTTCCGTCATCATACGACCGGCCCACCATAAAGTTCCTGACGGTTGCTTTTCTGCCATCAACAGCCTCGTACGAAATTTTTTCTACCACGCATTGCCACTCTTTTTCTCCTTCTTTAAGCAACTGGTGTAGTTGTGTGTGTGGTAGTGACTCCACATATTGACCCGAACTCATCGCATTTTCCAGGAACCTTTCGAACCCTGACTTTCCGCCGTAAAAAAGTACTGCGCCGGGATAACTCAGATCGATGTATTTCGAAATGTTGTGAGAACAAAATGCTTTCACCAGGCTATCGGCATACAACAACGCCTGTTTCTCCACAAATTTTTCATGCAGATCGGGGGATTGCGCGCGAACAGCTTTAGAGTGGAGCAATACACCGAAGAGAAGGGAAAACACAACGGCCTTCATAAATTGGATTTGCTCCAAAATTAAAGGAGGTTGTTCCTGCACGCAAGTGCCGGAACAACCTTTTTTATTGTGTTTTGCAAGAAAAATTATGGCATAATGATGCGCGAACCTGAAGCTATGTCTACCAGCTCGATGTCGAATATGAGGTCTTTACCAGCGAGCGGATGGTTGGCGTCGAGCAACACGTTTTCTTCACGTACTTCTGTGATCGTCACTGGAATTACCTGGCCCGATTGGGTGCTCATGTTCAGCTGCATGCCGACTTCCGGCTTCATGTCGGGCGGAAAATTCGCGCGTGGAAATTCAACAATCCGGTCGTCATCTTTTTGCCCATATGCCTCATCTGCCGGAATGTGAACTGTTTTCTTTTCACCTACCGTCATACCTGTAACGCCTTCATCGAATCCTTTGATAACGTCGCCGTTACCAACTTTAAATTCCAGGGGCTCACGTCCGCTCGAACTGTCAAATGTTGTTCCGTCTTCCAGTCTGCCACTATAGTGCACCTTAACGGTGTCCCCTGATTTTGCCTGTTGCATATTTGCTATTTGATGTTAAAAATGTTCCGTTTTAGCGGTGAAAGTAATGGTTTCCGTTATTTTTATCACATTTACCTCTTTCACCGATTGATAATGTATAAGAGATTGATGTTTATCGTACCCGCTTTATTGTGCCTGCTTGTTGCGTGTGGACAATCTGCAGGTGTTCAGCATACCGATATTGCCGACACAAAAATCATTCCCGCAGCCGAACGCATGAATGTCTACCTGCCCCGCCTGCAGGGGAAGAAGGTTGCAGTTTTTGCGAACAATACATCCCTGGTGGGGAAGGTGCACCTTGTAGATACATTGCTGCGGTCGCATGTAGATGTGCGGAAAATCTTTGCACCCGAACATGGTTTTCGTGGAACTGCTGATGCAGGAGAAAAGGTTTCAAATTCCAGGGATCCTAAAACCGGTGTTCCGGTAATTTCTCTTTATGGAAAAAAAAGGAAACCAACAGCTGAAGACCTGGCAGATGTAGACGTAATCGTGTTCGACATTCAGGATGTAGGAGTGCGCTTTTTCACATACATTTCTTCACTTGAAGACCTGGCAGAGTCTGCTATCGAATTCAATAAGCCGCTCATTATTCTCGACCGGCCTAATCCCAACGGTTTTTATGTAGACGGTCCTGTGAGAAAACCCGGCTTCAGATCTTTTCTAGGCATGCAGCAAGTGCCGGTAGTTTACGGCATGACAATCGGCGAATATGCCCAAATGCTGAAAGGAGAAAAGATGATTGATTCTGCAATTCGGAAAAAGACCGGCAGGAACCTTGATCTCACCGTAATTCCCTGCGAGAACTACACACACAAGAGCAAGTATATCTTACCTGAAAAACCTTCGCCCAACCTGCCCGACATGGCATCGGTTTATCTTTATCCATCAACCTGCTTTTTTGAAGGCACCGTGCTGAGTGAAGGAAGAGGAACAGACCGGCCATTTCAACAATTCGGACACCCCAATTTACCAGACACACTCTACAGTTTCACACCAACGAGCCGCGAAGGCGCCAAATCGCCGAAGTTGCAGGATAAACGTTGTTACGGGTGGGACCTGGGAGGAACGAATGAAGAAGTGTTGAAAAAAGTGGATGGAAAACTGCATCTCAGTTATGTGAAAAAGGCCTATGAACTTTTTGAACCAAAAGACAGTTTCTTTCTTAACAAGGGAGCGAACTTCAACCGCCTTGCAGGCAATAGCGAGCTGTTAACGCAGATCAGAAATGGAAAATCCGACGAAGAAATAAGAGCATCCTGGAAACCAGACCTGGACAGGTTCAAGACGATCAGAAAAAAATATTTGCTGTACGAAGATTTCGAATGACACGAATGAAGATGAATGCACAACCCCGTATTATATTTATGGGCACGCCTGAATTTGCGGTGGCATCGCTTGATGCACTCGTGAAAGCGGGCTTTAATATAGTGGCGGCGGTGACTGCTCCCGACAAACCTGCAGGCCGCGGTATGAAAATGAACGAGAGTGCAGTAAAAAGATATGCGGTTGCAGCAAATATTCCAGTTTTGCAGCCTGCGAAACTGCGTGACCCCGAATTTATTGAACAACTCAGATCATTGCATGCAGATTTACAAATAGTAGTTGCTTTCAGAATGTTACCGGAAATAGTGTGGAATATGCCTCCTTTCGGAACAATCAATGTACACGCTTCCTTATTACCAAAGTATCGCGGCGCGGCGCCGATAAACTGGGCCATTATCAATGGCGAAAAAATGACCGGCATCACTACCTTTCGCCTGGTGCACGAAATTGACAAAGGAAATATTTTACTGCAGCGCAGTGTTGAAATCGGCGAAGATGAAACAGCCGGCGAATTGCACGACAAATTAAAAAATCTTGGCGCCAGGGTGTTGGTAGAAACAATAGCAGGCTTGATTGAAGGCACCGTGGAAGAAAAAACACAACCTGAAACAGGAGCGCAACATCATGCACCGAAACTTACCACGGACACCGGCAAAATAGACTGGACACTCGGCGCACACCAGGTGCACAACCTGGTACGAGGTTTATCTCCGGCTCCCGGGGCTTTTACTTCGTTGGAAGGCAAGACGTTAAAGGTGTACAGAACTACTGTTGCTGTTCAAAACACCGGTAAGCAGCCCGGGGAATGGGAAACTGACTCTAAAACCTTCCTGCGTTTTGCTGCGAAAGACGGCTGGGTATATATCACTGAGCTTCAGCTGGAGGGGAAAAAGAGGATGGAAATTAAAAGCTTTTTAATGGGGTTCAGGCCGGCAGGTAAGTAAGTTATTGTCGGCAAAAATCCGTAAATTACTATCGTACCACCTCATTTTCTAACCAAATGAATTGCATATGAAAAAAGTTGCAGATGTTATCATCCGCAAAGGCAGGAACGTAACCAATGTTTCACCCGACACATCCGTGCTTGATGCGCTGAAGATAATGGCCGATCAGAATATCGGATCGGTAGTAGTGGTAGCAAATGACCAATATCAGGGAATAATGACAGAACGCGACTACTCGCGTAAGGTTATTCTCAAGGGAAAATCATCTACCGACACAATGGTGTCAGAAATCATGTCTTCCGATTTTCCGAGGATCACTCCCCAGGATTCGATTGAATATTGTATGCAGCTAATGTCCGACAGGAACATCCGTTACCTGCCGGTATTCGAAGACGACCAGCTTTCGGGAATCATTTCGATCAACGACGTTGTTCGTGAAACCATATTGTCTCAACAGGAAACCATTTCACAACTGAAAGATTACCTGCACGCGAGCATGTAATCACTTTTCTTCCACTACCATAAGATCCCCCAATTCAACAGTTATTGGCACGAGCCCTAACTGAACGATGGCTTTTTTGCCCTTTATTTCGCGCACCTCCCCTACCTGGTGATTCTTTTTCATCAGCACCTTTTGTCCTATCCGTATTTCACCATTTTCGACAACGTCGTATTTGGAATTAATCTTCTTCTTAACCTTTTCTTCTTTTTGTTTCACCTGCTGTTTGAATAACAGGTCTTTCATCTGCCGGATGAGCGCATTTTTGTTTTCAGTTCCTTCCGCTTTTTTCCAGTCGGCTACTATCTGTTTCAGCTTACGCTCCATGTCTTTCAGGTATGTAATCCTGTCTTCAGTAATGCGATTCTGCTGCTTCAACATTTCCACCTGCTGGCTGTGCTTCTCCTTATTCATCAACACTTCCATGTCGCGCCGCATACGTTCATTCTCTTTCACCAGTCGCTGTAACTCTGCTTTCTCTTTTTCAATTGCCTGCAGATCCTGTTCCGTGCGGTTCAGCAACTTGTCGAGCCTGAAATGATCTTCATCTACCAATTGCCTTGCCCGCTTAATCAACCGCGGTTCCAGTCCGATACGTTCTGCAATGGAAAAAGTGTATGAGCTACCGGGCTTGCCTATAATAAGGCGATACATCGGCAACAGGTTTTTTTCATCGAACGCCATTGCGCCGTTGATGATTCCCTGCGTTTTGTTGGCCATGATCTTCAGGTTGAGATAATGGGTGGTCACAATTCCCATCGCATGTTTGCGGACCAGCTCTTCCAATATCACTTCGGCGAATGCACCACCTAAATTGGGATCACTGCCGCTTCCGAGTTCGTCGATAAAAAACAGGGTTTTTCCATTCGCATTTTCCATGAAGTACTTCATGTTTTTAAGATGCGAACTGTAAGTACTCAATTCAAATTCCAGGCTCTGCGTATCACCGATGTGGATCATCAGTTGTTTGAAGATCCCCATTTCAGAATCCGGATGAACAGGCACGAGCAAACCACTCTGCATCATAAGCTGCAGGAGCCCCACTGTTTTTAATGTAACCGTTTTACCTCCTGCGTTGGGCCCCGAAATAAGCAGAATGCGGGTTTTCTCGTTTAATGTAAGATCTACAGGAAATACCGGCTTTCCTGCCTTTTTGTTGTATAGGTATAATAGCGGATGATATGCAGCAATGAGGTGAACGTTTGCTTTATCGGTAACCAGCGGATGATTGGCATTCATCAACACCGCCAGTTTTGCCTTCCCCCTGATGAAATCATATTCACCAAGTATGGAATGATAGGCAGAAAGCAAGGCGCTGTGTTCTGAAAGCCGCGATGTAAGTTCACGGAGGATGCGATATACTTCCCTGCCTTCTTCATGTTCCAGTGCAAACACGTCATTGTTGAGTTCAATTGTCTCTTCCGGTTCAACGAAACTCGTTTTCCGTGTGTCGCTCTCACCATGTAAAATACCTTTCACCTGGCGTTTGTGTTCAGCAAATATTGCCACAACCCGCCTGCCGTTCAGGAATGCTTCCGCGGTGTCCGTAACATAACCTGACTTATTTAATTTCTGAACTATCCTGTCAAAAACGCGTCGTAATTCGTTTCGCTTACCTGCCAGTTGCTGGCGAATGCGCAACAGGTCGTTAGATGCATTGTCTTTAACTCTGCCTGTTTCGTCAATCACTTCATCAATGCGTACCAGGATTTCCTTTTCATAATATGTGCTGGCAATTACACTGTGCAATGCCGGGTAAGTAACCTTCCTGTCTTTTTCGAACCAACGGAATATTGCCTGTATGCTAACCGGAAGTTTACGAATGTCGAGAAACTGTTCGCCGGTGAGCACTGCACCGGAAATGGACAATAATTGTAACTCACGTTGCAGGTTGAGCACATAATCGTTCGGGAACCAGGTGGAAGCGTCTAGTAACTGCCGGTATTCGCTGGATTGTTTTAGCTCCTGCTGAATGAATTCCTTTCGGGTGTGTATTCTCAGTTCCTCGGCCTTCGATTTGGCAAATTCCGTTTGGCATTGTTCTTTTAACAAGGCTTTTACTTTTTCAAATTCGAGCTGAACGAGTGCCGATTCGGGGAAAAACTTCATAATGGTTTGCAAATTTACTTGAATAGGCTCATCCGGCGGAGTTTAGCCGCCGTATATTAAGTAAAGCTGGCAACGGAAATAGTACCTTTGCAGCAGGATAAACAATTGCACATGAACAGTGTTTTAGCAGGCATGATGCTCCTGATGGTTTCATTAACATCATGCGGGCGAAATGCAAATCCAAACAAAATGATGAGTAACGAAATGAGTTTTGCTATCCCTGAAGGCGTTAAGGCCGACACGGCAACTTTTGGCACAGGATGTTTCTGGTGTACAGAAGCCATCTTTCAGCAACTCAACGGAGTATTGAAAGTAACTTCCGGCTACAGCGGAGGGCATGTTGAAAACCCGACCTACAAAGAAGTTTGCGAGGGTACCACCGGTCATGCCGAAGTGGTGCAGATAGTATATAATCCGGAACAGATCACTTTCGACGAGTTGCTTGAAGCTTTCTGGCAAAGTCACGATCCAACTACATTGAACCGCCAGGGGAATGATGTAGGTCCGCAGTATCGCAGTGCTATTTTCTACCACAACGAAGAACAGCGGCAAAAGGCCGAAAGTTATAAAGCGGAACTTGATAAGAGCAAAGCGTTTGATAACCCGATTGTGACGGAAGTAACCCCATTTTCGAATTTTTACGTGGCGGAAAATTATCACCAGGATTACTACAACAACAATGGTTCACAACCCTACTGTTATTATGTGATTCGCCCGAAACTGGAGAAGTTTAATAAGGTGTTTAAAGATAAGATTGCGAAAAAGGCAGCGAAGTAAAACGCAGGTTTAATCTGCTTTGTGCGCTTTCCGAAGTTCAAGCAGGTTCAGTCCGTTTGGGGCAAATCCTCTCATGCCGGGTTGGATAAGATGAATTGCCTCATCGTACCACAGTGGTACAACCGGTGCATCTGCAACGATCATACTATCCATTTTACGGTAAAGTTCATAACGCCGGCTTGTGTCGGTAACAGTCAGCGATTCTTCGTATAGTTTATCGTATAGTTTATTATGGTAGCGTGTGTAATTGGGGGGAGCCGGATTTTTCCCATAGAAAACGCTCAGGTAATTTTCTGCGTCAGGATAATCTGCGATCCAGCTTGCCCGGAAAAAAAGTACACGAGAATTGGCTGTTTGCTCCAGCAACAAACCCTTTTGTACCACTTCTACCTGCACATCGATTCCAATTGCTTCCAGCTCGCGCGCTATGAAACCTGCCAGCTCAGAGTAAATGGGCACGGTAAGTAGACGTACCGCTGGTTTGTTCTGCCGCGTAAATCCAGCGGAAGCCAGCAACGCACGAGCTTTTTCCGGTTGATAAGTGTACCCATTTGCCAGTGAATCGAACGATGGCAATCCTGCGGGCACAAATCCCTGTTCTGCAGGAGTACCGATTGAATTGCGCAGGTACATCATCATTTTCTTCCTGTCGAATCCATAGTTGATTGCCTGGCGAACCTGTTTATATCGAAGCGCCGAATTCTTTACCAGGGCGTTGCTGCTATCCACAAGAATACCCAGGTATTCAGTATTTAAATACGCATGTTTGGCCAGAACAATTTTTCCTTCCCAGTTCTTTTTCAGCTCACCCCTTTTGTTCAGTATTTCGTCTTTAAATGATGCATCGATATCGTTGATAAAATCCAGGGTTCCCTGCCGGAACAACAAAAACTCTGCAGCCTTGCTGGTGTTAAAAGTAGTTTTGATTGCTTCGAAATATGGAAGTCGTTTACCGAGCTCGTCTGTCTCGAAATAACGCTCATTCTTCAACATAATCAGAGCCTGCCCTTCCTCCCAGGAACCGAATCTGAACGGACCTGTTCCACAAGGATGTCGCCTGAAATCCTTTCCATATTTCTCCACCACCTCGCGGGGAACAACGGAACAATACTTCATGCTCAGCAAGCCGAGGATTGGAGTAAACGGTTGCAACAAAGTAAGCTGAAACACAGAATCGTTCAGGGCACGAAATCCATTTTCGGGATCAACCCGGTTATTAAAAATCCATGCGCCGCTGCTGGCGGTATTCCTATCAATAATTCTTTGCAGGCTATACTCCACATCGTGGGCCGTCATCTTTCTGCCCTTACCGCCAGGGAATTCTTCATTGTCGTGAAAATACACGTCGCCGCGCAGGGCAAAGGTGTACACGCGCCGGTCGGGGGAAATCGTCCAGCTGGTGGCAAGTGACGGTACGATATTAAGTGATTGATCCGTTTCTACAAGGGTGTTAAACAATTGGTGGACCGCCCAGATTATCGACTGGTTTTTGGCAAAAGCCGGGTCCAGCGAGGCGATGTTTGACGACTCGTTGTACCGGAATACGTTTTTTGATGAAGAGCGGTGATTATCGCACGACCAAAGGAAAAGAACGATCAATAAAAACCGTAAGAAAGGTTTTACTTGCATCATTGAAGGATCTGTGGCAAGTTTACATAATTTTCAGCAAGTGGATATTTCATGGTAAGAACAACCGCATTACTTTTCCTCGCTTTATTTTTTTCCGCATCGTGCCAATCGCAGCACGGTTCTGATGCTCCTCTCACCAGGCAAGACAGTTTGAGAGGCTCGATAACACCCGAACGTGCATGGTGGGATGTATTGCATTACAACATTACCGTAGAGCCAGACTACGAAAGGAAGTCGATCAAAGGAATTAATAACATCACCTTCCGTACCAGTGAGAGTGGCTCACGTATGCAGATCGACCTGCAGACACCTATGAACATCGATGCGGTAGAGATGGATTCAGAAAGACTCTCTTTTAAGCGCGATGGCAATGCATGGTTCATTAAGTTCAACAAACCGCTTGCTGAAAATCAGCGGAAAATAATTACTGTAAAATTCAGTGGTACACCGCGTGAGGCAGTAAACCCGCCATGGGATGGTGGATGGATTTGGAAAAAAGACAGCTACGGCAATCCGTGGATGAGTGTTGCGTGCCAGGGTTTGGGTGCAAGTGTTTGGTATCCGTGTAAAGACCACCAGTCCGATGAACCCGACAGCGCATCCATCACAATGATTGTTCCTGATACTTTAATTGCTGTTTCAAATGGCCGGATGCGATCATCGGAAAAGTTGCAGGGAAAAATGCGTTACACGTGGGCAGTTGTAAATCCTATCAACAACTACAACATCATCCCTTACATTGGCAGATATGTAAACTGGACAGATACACTACATGGTGAAAAGGGAAACCTGGATCTCAGTTACTGGGTGCTTGCTGAAAATGTGGAGAAGGCAAAGAGACAATTCAAGCAGGTGAAACCCATGTTGAGATGCTTTGAACATTGGTTCGGACCTTACCCGTTTTATGAAGACGGATACAAGCTGGTTGAGTCGCCGCATCTGGGCATGGAACACCAGAGCGGAATTGCCTATGGCAATGGCTTCGGCAACGGATACCTGGGGAAAGATCTCTCAGGAACCGGTTGGGGTAAGAAGTGGGACTTCATCATCATACATGAAAGTGCGCACGAATGGTTCGGCAATAATCTTACTACAAAAGACATAGCTGATATGTGGGTACACGAAGGATTTACCAACTACAGCGAAGTGCTGTTCACCACATGCGAATACGGTATTGCTGCCGGTAACGCATACCTCCTGGGATTGAGGAATAGCATCCAGAACGACAAACCACTCATTGCTGCTTACGGTGTGAATCGTGAAGGGTCTGTAGATATGTATCCCAAAGGTGCTAACCTCATTCACATCGTCAGGCAACTGATTGATGATGATGAAAAGTTCAGAACCCTGCTCCGCAGCATTAACCGCGATTTTTTTCATCAGAATGTGACATCCGAACAGTTGGAAAAATACATCATAGAGAAAACCGGTCTGAAACTTTCAAAAGTATTCGACCAGTATCTCCGCACAGTGCAAATACCGGTGCTTGAATACAAAGTGAGCGGAAATAAATTGCGATTCAGGTGGACAAATTGCGTAGAAGGTTTTGATATGCGTGTACGAATCAAAGCTGGTGAACAAATGTGGGTAAGCCCCGGGACGGAATGGAAAGAAATTAATATATCATCCCGGGCCATCATTATCGACCCGAACTTTTATATTGGCAGCAGGCAATTGTAGATATATTTGTTGAATGAGCAACATACGTAGACAGAGTATCATATCCTCGGTGATAGTTTACGTCGGCTTTGTTCTTGGTTTCGTTAACACATACCTGTATACAAAAGAAGGCAGTTTTACCCAGGAGCAGTATGGCCTGGTGAGCACATTCATTGCTATTGCCAACATCATGCTTGCTTTCGCCAACCTGGGTATGCAGGCTTACATCTACAAATTTTATCCATATTACAAAGACAATCTTCCACGCGAAAAGAATGATCTGATCAGCTGGGCGTTACTTACCAGCTCCATTGGATTCGGATTGGTGATACTCGCGGGTATATTCCTGAAAGATCTTGTTATCCGAAAGTATGTAACGAATGCGCCCGACCTAGTGCGTTATTACGAGTGGCTATTCCCTTTCGGGTTTGGGTTAACGATATATTCTGTATTGGAAGCTTACGGTTGGCAGGAAAAGAAATCGGTGCTTACCAACTTCCTTCGCGAAGTGGCGTTCAGGCTTCTCACTACAATCCTTATTGTATTATTCTTCCTGAACATCATTCCCGACTTCGATGTATTTATAAAATCGTATTCGCTAACATACCTGATCATAGCCGCTGCGTTGATGATTTACCTTGCAGCAACGAAGCGCATTTCTTTTCACTTATATGTGAGCCGCGTTACGCGGAAGTTCTTCACGAAAATCGTTGCCCTTGTTTCGTTTGTATGGGGAGGCGGATTGGTGTTTAACATCGCGAACGTATTCGATACGCTGGTAATTGCGGCTGTAATGCCTAATGGTCTCGCGTTTGCAGGTGTGTACTCACTGGCTCAAAATATTGCGAGCCTCATCCAGGCGCCGCAACGTGGAATAATTTCAGCGGCGATGGGACCGTTGTCAAGGGCCTGGAAAGACAAGGACCTTGGAAGGATAAAGCAGATATACCAGCGATCTTCCATCAACCAGCTGATATTTTCCGTTGCCATGTTCTCCCTGATACTGATGAACTTCAACGATGGTATTGAAACTTTTTCATTGAAAGAAGGGTACATACTTGCTTTGCCTGTTTTCTTCCTGATTGGAACAATGCGCATCCTTGATATGGGTACCGGCCTTAACGCGCAAATTATTTCAACGTCCACTTACTGGCGGTTTGAGTTTTTTACAGGAGTGATATTGCTGGCAATGGCCTTACCTCTTAATTATTTCCTCACCAAATCGATGGGGGTAATTGGCCCGGCAGTTTCGAACCTGATTGCGTTTACGATATATAATTTTATCCGTTGTGTTTACCTATGGAAGAAAATCCGCATTCAACCATTCACCTGGAACTCACTTTACACAGTAATTCTCGGTGGTGCTGCATATACCGTTTGTTATTTCCTGTTTTCAGGGCAGAGAGGACTTAGCTGGATCTTTGCACGAAGTGCAACATTCATAGCAATCTTTGTTGCAGGAGTGGTGTTGCTGCGGCTCACACCAGATTTATTCCATGTAATTGAATCGTTGAAGAAACGAGCGAAGAGATAGAATTTACCTGGCTCGAGCGGCGCCCACGTAGCGCTTCTTAAAATATGCATCGTCGAGGTCACTGATCATTACGCCACCCGATGCAGCAGCATGAATGAATTTGTTATTTGCGAGGTATACGCCCACGTGTGAAATCCCACCGGTTGTATTGAAGAAAACGAGGTCTCCCTCTTTCAGGTCGTCTTTCTTAATTTTTGTGTTACTGTTGTATTGGCTCTTGGCAGTACGCGGAAGAGTTACGCCATACACGGTATCCATGAGTAAACAGGTGAAAGCCGAACAGTCGATTCCTTTTTTTGTATCGCCACCAAACTGGTAAGGTGTTCCATACCATTCTTCCATAAAGTTTATCAGCCTGGCATTGTTGATGGTTTCAACTGCTTTGCCGAGAATGATGGCGTACTTAAACTGGAGTGAGTTGCTGTTTTCAATAGCTGAGCCTGGCGCTGCAGATGCCTGGATCGAAGTGGGTTTCTCGATATTTGTTTCAGCTTTGTTAGCCGCGTTAACAGATACACTTTCGAGATACTGCGGATCGCGCTCCACTCTTTCAGGCGGCGGCACAGACCCGCTTCCGGGGTACACGAGCGGTTTGCGTGATACACAGGAACTAAGGGCCAGTAACAGAGATATGATCGTCAGAAAGTTTTTCACAATCAGGGCATAAAATTAGAACTTTCCAGCGATTTTTCGAAGCCAAATCTGCTAATATTGTATCAATGTGCAGGTTTTCTCATCTTCATGTTCATACCCAGTTCTCTCTTCTCGATGGTGCAGCTTCGATCAGGAGTTTATACGACAAAGCCATTAAGGATCAAATGCCTGCGATCGCAATTACCGATCACGGCAACATGTTTGGAGCCTTCGAATTTGTGTCGGAAGCATACAAACACAAGAACGACGATGGCACATTAAAAGTTAAACCCATCATCGGATGTGAATTTTACATGGTGGCCGACCGCACGCGCAAAACCTTCACCAAAGACCAGAAAGACAACCGATTCCACCAGGTTCTGCTGGCTAAAAACAGTACAGGCTACCAGAACCTGATAAAGCTAACCTCCCTGGGCTACATTGAAGGAATGTACAGCAAGTATCCCCGTATAGACAAGGAGCTGATTGAAAAATACCATGAAGGTCTGATCGCCACCACCTGCTGCATTGGCGCCCACGTGCCGCAGGCAATTCTGCATAACGGGGAAGAGGCTGCAGAAAAAGAATTCAAGTGGTGGCTCGATATGTTTGGTGAAGACTTCTTCATAGAGATACAAAGGCATAACCTGAAGGAACAGGAAGTGATCAACAATACACTCCTGAAGTTTTCAAAAAAATACAACGTGCCCGTAATCGCTACAAACGATAGCCACTATACGGACCGTGAAGACTTCAACGCACATGATATTTTATTATGTATAAACACAGGTGAGAAAAAGAGCACACCGGGCTACGACGACTTTGTTAACGACGATGTAAACCTCAAAGACCGCCGCTTCAAATTTCCAAACGACCAGTTCTATTTCAAGACGTCGCAGGAAATGAAGGAGTTGTTCAACGATGTGCCGGAAGCAATCGACAACACGAACATGATTGTTGATCGTGTTGACCTGCTGAATCTTAAAAAAGATATTCTGCTTCCTGCATTCACTGTACCCAAAGAATTCCAGGTACACGGCGACAGCAATCTCAATCAATGGGAGTACCTGCGTCATATCACCTATGAGGGTGCGAAAGAACGTTATTCCGATGTTACACCTGAGATACAGGAACGAATAGATTTCGAGCTATTCACCATCAAGACGATGGGATTTGCGGGTTACTTCCTCATCGTAAGCGACTTTATACGTGCGGGGCGCGAGTTAGGTGTGTTTGTAGGACCTGGCAGGGGCTCCGCAGCCGGCAGCGTTGTTGCTTACTGTATAGGGATCACCAATATCGATCCGATTAAGTACAACCTGCTGTTTGAGCGCTTTCTGAATCCCGACAGAAAATCGATGCCGGATATCGATACAGATTTCGACGACGAAGGACGCCAGAAGGTGATCGATTATGTGGTGAAAAAATATGGAAAGGAGCAGGTTGCGCAGATCATCACTTATGGTACGATGGCTGCAAAGATGAGTATCAAAGACGTGGCACGTACACTCGACCTTCCTTTGCCGGAATCAAATGCGCTGGCGAAACTCATTCCCGACAGGCTTGGCATCACACTCAAGCGTGTACTCACCGCACCAGTCACCCAGAAAGAAGGAGAAAAGTCGCTCGAAGAAAAAGAAGGCCTGGGACCTGAAGAGATGGAGATGGTGAAAAAGATCAGGGACCTTTATAAAGGACCTACTCTTGAAGGCGAGGTACTCCGGGCGGCAGAGCGGCTGGAAGGTTCTGTACGCAACACCGGCATCCATGCAGCGGGTATCATCATCGCTCCAACCGATCTTACATCGCTTATTCCCGTTTGCACCGCAAAAGATTCTGAACTGTGGGTGACACAGATTGAAGGAAGTATCATTGAAGATGCAGGTGTAATCAAAATGGACTTTCTCGGCCTGAAAACGCTCACGATCATCAAGAATGCACTGGAGATGATCAAGGCCAATCATGGTGTGACGGTAGACATAGATACCATTCCATTAGACGACGCAAAAACATTTGAGCTATACCAACGGGGCGACACCATCGGTACGTTTCAGTTCGAAAGTCCGGGTATGCAGAAATACCTGCGCGAACTTAAACCCGATAAGTTTGATGACCTTATCGCGATGAACGCTTTGTATCGTCCCGGTCCGATGGCATACATTCCCGACTATGTAGACCGGAAACACGGAAGGCAGGAAATTTCCTACGACCTGCCCGAGATGGAAGAGTACCTGAAAGAAACTTATGGTATCACAGTATACCAGGAACAGGTTATGCTGCTGGCTCAGAAAATCGCTGGCTTCAGCAAGGGCGACGCCGACGTGTTGCGTAAGGCAATGGGTAAAAAGCAGAAGGCGGTACTCGACAAAATGAAGGCCCAGTTCATCGATGGTGCTACGAAGAAAAATCATCCGAAAGAAAAGCTCGAAAAAATCTGGACCGACTGGGAAGCTTTTGCACAATACGCATTCAATAAGTCGCACTCCACCTGCTATGCATATGTAGCGTATCAAACCGCTTATCTGAAAGCGCACTATCCCGCCGATTACATGGCTGCAGTGTTGAACAACGCTGGGAGCATAGAGAAGATCACCTTCTTCATGGAAGAGTGCAAACGCATGGGCCAGAAAGTACTTGGTCCGGACATCAACGAATCAAGAAAAGGCTTTGCAGTAAATAATAAGGGGGAAATCCGTTTTGGCCTTGGTGGTTTGAAGGGTGTTGGAGAAGCAGCAGTAGAGAGCATTATTGAAGAAAGAGAGCAGAACGGACATTTTGTTTCGGTATTTGACCTCATTAAAAGAATCAACCAGCGTACCGTAAACCGGAAGACACTTGAAAACCTCGTGTATGCGGGAGCATTTGATTGTTTCAAGGAAATGCACCGTGCACAATACTTCAATGTGGCTCCCGGAGAAAGTGTGAATGCGCTGGAAAAGATTATAAAGTTTGGAAACGTATACCAGACAAATGCAGCAGGTTCGACGAACACATTGTTCGGCGATTTTGCGATGCCGGCTGTTGTTCCTCCAAAAATCGCGAACTGCGAACCCTGGACGCTTACCGAACTGTTGGAGCATGAGAAAGATGTAACAGGAATGTTCATGAGTGGCCATCCGCTCGATCACTTCCGCTTCGAGATAAGGCATTATGGAATTACGCGCCTCGGTGAGTTCAACGAATTCCGTGAGGCTATCACCCTCCAGGCAAATCCATTAAAAACTTTCCGGCTTGCAGGGCTGGTAGTTGACGCACAGCATCGCGTAACTAAAACAGGGCGGCAATTTGGCTCCTTTCACATAGAAGACTACACGGGCAAATCGGAATTTATGTTGTGGGGTGATGATTACGTGCGGTTTTCACAGTTCCTTGAGAAAGGCAAAAATTTATACATAACCGGAACGTTCAGGCAACGCTATGGCAAGGCTGAATTTGAGTTCAAAGTGGAGAAAATCACGATGCTGGAGAACATCAAGCAAACACTCACGCGTCAGCTGGTGCTTGACCTTGAAGCGCGACAGGTAAACGAGAGTTTGTTAACGTTCCTCCATGAAAATGTTAAAAAGTACCCGGGAAGGCAAGGAATTAAGCTAAATATCAGCGAACCACGTCTAAATGCCAGAATCAGTCTGTTTACGCGGGAAACAGGTTTTGAAATGAATGACGAAATGGCTGCATGGTTAAACGAAAATGGGGACATAAGTGTACAGGTGGTGACAGCCTGAACCGAAAACTGCCTGCTATTCGTTTTGGTTGTAAATTTGCTGATTCAGGTATAGAAATCATTCATCAACAAAAATATAAATTATGGCCGCAGAATTTACGGACGCCAATTTCCAGGAAAAAGTACTATCGTCGGATAAATTGACCGTTATCGACTTTTGGGCTGAGTGGTGCGGACCTTGCCGTGCTATCGGGCCCGTTATCGAGGAATTATCTAAGGAGTACAGTGGTAAGGTGAACGTTGGCAAAGTTAACGTGGACCACAATCCCCAGTTATCCGTCAACTATGGCATCACATCTATCCCCGCTATCCTTTTCATTAAAGATGGTAAAGTGGTAGATAAGCTCGTTGGAGCGCAGCCTAAATCAAACTTCGTTAAGAAGATCGAAGCTCACCTGAATACACAAACGGTATAATAAAGCGTTTTATCTAAACGAATCAAAGCAGGCCATCAGCCTGCTTTTTTGTTGCGTGCAAACGGTGAATGTTGAGTATTTTGCTGTTAAAGCTGCGTGTGAGTTCATCTGTTGCCGAAAACCTGCTGCGAGGTGCATTGGGAATGTGCTTCCTTATTCTGGTCTGTTACCTTTTCAGTAACAACCGGAAAGCAATTAATTGGAAACTTGTCATATTCGGCATTGTTGCGCAAATCGGATTTGCTCTCGGAATTCTACGGGTAAATTTTATCAAAATAATATTCGGCTGGATCTCTGAAAAGTTTGTCGACCTGATCAACATCGGCCATGCCGGAACGCGCTTCATGTTCGGCAACCTCGCCGAAACTTCATCAGGAAATTGGGGTTATGTTTTTGCGGTGCAGGTA
>JAFAGE010000330.1 GCA_023423015.1 Bacteroidota bacterium | reverse complement strand
GAGCACGTATACCATTCCAGTCGAATGAAGAATTCAAAATGGCTTCTGCAAAATCACCATTCGGCAGGAAATCGGTCCATTGGCGCTGCCCCTGGAATCCGGAAACAATAGCGTTGTGGCCCTGAGCCTCTTCACGGAATTGCGGAATTTTCGCGAGGTGTTCACTGCCCTGCATGAGGTCGCGGATGATCATTGTCATTTTTACAACAAACTCCCAGTCTTTGTCTTTCTGCGCGCGCGAAAACTGTTTTTCCTCCGGATTGTTGTCGTCGCCTTCCTTACAATTCTTCTTTACCCATTCAAGAGCCCGTGCAAATTCTTCTTCGTGATAAATCTTTTTTTCAATCCGGCGCAGGATTTCTGTAGAATCGATATACTCGGTGCGCATGCCAAGAAATGACTGAAAAAAATCGTTTCGTACAATGGAACCGGCAATACCCATGCTCACTGAACCAATCGCGAGATAGGATTTGCCCTTCATCATCGCTACCGCCAGGCCGGCTTTAGCAAAGCTTATCAGTCTTTCGTATACGTCGGCGGGAATGTCCGCTGAACCCATGTCCTGCACGTCGCGTCCATATATGCCGAACGAAGGCAAACCAAACTGGTTGTGCGCCGCCAGCGCTGCTGCCAGGTACACTGCTCCGGGTCGTTGGGTGCCATTGAACCCCCAGATGGCTTTCGGAATCTGCGGGTTCATATCTATCGTTTCGCTGCCATAGCACCAGCATGGAGTAACCGATAATGAAACACCTACATTTTCGCGTTCAAACCTGGCCGCACATTCCGCCGATTCCAGAACACCGCCGATACAGGTGTCGGCGATCACCACTTCCACAGGCGAACCATCCGGGTATCTCAGTTCCCTTTTATACAGATCGGCCACTGCTTTGGCCATGTTCATCGTAGTTTCTTCAAGAGATTCGCGAACTCCCCCCAATCTGCCATCGATTATCGGGCGGATACCTATTTTCGGATAATTTTTTTTCATTGCAGTGTGATGGAAATTTGAACAAGTATATTTATGCGGATAGGTGAACAGGAAAATACGGGAAATACGGGAAACTGCAATCATGTGCTGTTGCATCCCTTAAACTAAAATCCATTTCTGCCGAACGACTAAAGCTGAATGTAGATACTTTGCACACCGGTTTTGCATGAGAGCATAAAATAATCACCCTTATCCCAGGGTAACATGCAGACCGAATTTTACCGAAAATACGCCAGGAGCCCAGAGCCCACCAACGGTTCTATACCGGATGTTTACACGTATTTGCTGCCTGCCGCGGCCGACAATTATTACATGCAATTCAACACTGCCTGTATCTTCCTGCGACAATCGACAGGCGCACGGCACTCTTCCGTCATTTACGACGCCTGGGGTTACGAGTCCGGCTCATTCCAGATTGCAGCAACCTCAAATGCGATTACCTTATTCCTGGTTACAAAGGGGCAGCTGACCCTCACCGTTAGGAGACAAAAAAGCCACACACTTACGCGCGGCATGTTGTACCAGGTATATCTTCCTCCAAAGAAACGTTACCTGGTCGAATTTACTGCCGGCGAACACCGAATGATTCAATGCAGCATCAGTCCTGCATTGTTTCGTCTTACCGGCTTGTTCCCGGATTCGCTGCAGAAATTGACAAGCAGGAAAAGGCTTCGGTTTTTTCCTGGAATTCCTGTTGATATGTCGATGCTGAAACGCTCTTCCGATTTCTGGCAATATCGCGAGCGTCCTCAACTGGTTCACACATTTATCTATTCTAAAATGCTCTCCTTTTTCCGGGAAGCGGTAATGGGCCTTCCCCGGAAACACAATACACCAATAACCACCCTTTTCAATATTTACCGCCGCCTCGAGAAAGCAAAAAAGATGATCGATAGTCAAACCGGGCCGCGGCTGATTATGAAGGAAGTGGCGCGTCAGTGCAGAATGAATTTATGGCAACTCAAAACCGGATTCCGGTTAATGTACGGTTGTCCCTTTGCCCAGTACCAGATAATGGTAAGGCTCGATAAAGCTGAAAAGATGTTGCGGGAAACCAATGAAGGTATTCAGCACATCGCGTTGGCTGCGGGGTACGAAGACGAATCGAGCTTTACGCGCCGCTTCAAACGCCTCTATGGCAAAACACCACTTCAATATAGAATTCACTGCCGAAAATCATCTACATCATGAAATGCACGCTATCCCTGTCAAACTCAGAAGAATTAAATCAGCCGGTAAAAACAATTTCAGCACCCTGGCCATCAGCGAAAAAGTACCTGCTGGTAAATGCTGATCACAAAATGTACGAATCAGGCAGTAACGGCTGCCTTGAACAAACATTCGAAGGTTCGGGATGTTCGATGCTCCGGTTCGACCTTTTCAGCAACAGCAACAAGCAATGGACCTTTAGTATCGGGAACGCCCGTTGCTCGCTGGTGTTTGTGATGAACGCCGGCATTAAAGTGAAAGCTAACAACCAGCAGCACTTTCTTGCACAAGGCTTCACGGGCTTGTTGAATCTCGCAGGGCTTTCAACATTGCACATTGAATGTACAGCTTCTTACACAAGGTTATTATTTGTAAACTTCAGCCAGGAATTCACCGAACAACAGGGCTTCGTGAGCCGCGAATTACTTTCACTGCTGGATGAAGACAAAAATGCCATTGCAGCATGTTCCGGTAAAATTTCCAAATGCATTTTCCTTCAGCTCGATACGATCACCTCGTTCAATGGATTAAGGGTATTTTTCCCTACCTACATCGCCGCACGTGCTACCGACATCCTGATTGACTTCCTCGAAACACGGAGCTACCCCAATCATCCGCCCGTTGACAAAATGGAAAGAGTTGCAGAAGCTAAACGGATGATCGACCAGCACAATGGTGAAAAATTAACGGTAAATGAAATCGGCCGACGTGTGGGTTTGTCGCGTCGCGACCTGCAGAGAGGATTTAACGACCTGCTGGGAACCACCATGGATAAATACCAGGCAGATGTGCGATTTCAAAAAGCCGCAGAACTGTTACTCAGTTATCCCAGTATGTCGGTGTACGAAATCGGATGCAAAGTGGGTTATGCAGAAGAATCCAGTTTTATCAAAGCATTTCGAAACAGGTACAACACAACCCCCTTACGTTTTCGGAAGATGAGTCCTTAAAATATTGTACTGAACGGTACAGAACGCTTCGTGTAAAACAATTTTTCTGCTGCAGTTGACACGCAATTTTGATACATGAAGATGATGTACCGTTTATTTTCTGCAATCCTGATATTGTTGTTTACCTACACAGCATTATCGAAACTGGGAAACCTCACGTCGTTCCGCTCTACCATTGCCGCATCTCCCCTCTTCAACGGCCTCGGTTCGCAATTGTCGTTGACAATTCCGCTTGCAGAGCTCGCAACTGCTTTATTAATCTTCATCCCGCGCACGATCTGGTTTGGATTGCGGCTCTCATTTGTGCTGCTGTTGTTATTTACTTCCTACCTCGTGTACATGCTGTTGTTTGTGCCGGAGCTTCCCTGTAGTTGCGGAGGTGTTTTACAAGCGCTCAGCTGGAAACAGCATTTATGGTTCAATGGTTCCTTCATTCTTCTCAACGCTGCAGCAATATTTCTTCATCAAAAACTACGCGCATGAAAAGGGGACCGCCTCTCACGGCA
>JAFAGE010000242.1 GCA_023423015.1 Bacteroidota bacterium | reverse complement strand
CTCCTCCCCTGTTATAGGTGTCGGCAACATTTTTACGCAGCTCCTGTTTTGCCTGCTCAATCTGGTCGGGCGATCTTCCGCTGAATCCCATTATGTCTACACCAATTACAGCCGGATGCGAACCGGTCACCGATTTTACGTCAGAACGATCTTCATCACCTGCCCAGCCATGACCGTATTCGGTAGCATGTTGATGCCCGAATAAAGTATGATTTTCTGACAGACGCATGAGGTTGTGAAATAAAGCCTTTGTTTCCGAAGTAGCCTGTGGGTCGATAAGCGCTGCCGCAGCAGCTGTATCAGTGTTCGTTTGTTCGTTGGTGTTAGTAGTTATTTGCGGTTTACATGAAACCATAAAACCGAGGAGAAAAAACGCAGGAATACCAATATGCATAAGAGTAGTTTTGTAGCTGAATACAGTTGATGAAATAATGTCTTCTGTCTTCCTATTTCTCGCTTAATTTAATCCACACGGGTGCATGATCGCTCGTCTTCTCCCATCCACGCACGTGCCGGTCCACCCCGGCAGCAAGCAAACGTTTATCAGTTTTTGGAGAAAGGAGGAAGTGATCTATACGCAATCCTGCATTCCGATCGTATGCATTCCGGAAATAATCCCAGAATGTATAAATAACTTCATCGGGATACAACCTGCGAATGGCATCTGTCCATCCCTGCGACATCAGGTTCCTGAAGGCTTCGCGACTTTCCGGACGGAACAACGCGTCGTTTACCCATCTTTCGGGTTTGTACACATCCAACTCTGTTGGCATTACATTGTAATCGCCTGTGAGTACTACCGGGTCTCCCGACTTCAATAATCCATCCGCATGTATTGTGAGCCGCTCAAACCATTTCAGCTTGTAGTCGAACTTTGGCCCGGGAGCGGGATTTCCATTAGGCAAGTATAAACATCCTATCCTGATGCCGCTCACCATTGCTTCGATGTACCTGCTGTGTACGTCTTCCGGATCGCCAGGCAATACGCGGCAAATTTCCTGCGGCTCCCCAATACGTGATAATATCGCAACGCCGTTCCAACTTTTTTGTCCGTGCCAGATTGCACTGTAGCCTGCGTCTCTGATGGCAGCTTCCGGGAAATTTTCCTGTGGTGCTTTCAGTTCCTGGAGACAAACAACATCCGGTGCAGATTCTGCGAGCCATCGCAGCAAAACAGGCAACCGCCCGTTCACTCCATTTACATTGTAAGTGGCGATTTTCATGGAAATGTTTTGGGGAAGATACGTAGAACGTGAACATGGAATATTGCCGTTTCACGTCTGCCGTCTCACATCCGCGACACCGTTACATTCAGATATGTGGGTGTGATTCCGGGTTCATTGCCGTTGCTATCCATGTATCTTCCTACAAACTGCATGAGGTCGTCGAAGGCTTGTTGTGTAGGTTCCGTGGGCGCATTGGGTTTGCGCCATTGAGATATCAGCTGTGCACCAAACGTGCCTCCGAAACTGGTATTGGCATTAAACACACCTTCAATTTTTTTAGGCCCCTGGCTGAAGGTGAATATTACGGCATTTGGCTTAACCGGGTTATAGGCAACCGCATCCACTCCGAAATTTCCGTATTCGCGGCTCTCTTTAATTAGAACCGTGTCGTTTTCGAAGAACAGTGTCGCATTCGATTGCGCCTGGGTTGTTGCGTTAAACTGGACCTTGTACAATGCATCCTGCATTGATATCACCATAAATCCTTTGTCGGGCGTGTTAATATCTGTAGGTGAAACCTCTATTTCTCTCACATTTCCGAAAATATTGTCGGGAATGGGAGTCTGCGGAATGGGTGCGTCTTCCTTATTACAGGACATAAATGCACTCAACACGACCAGAACAATCAGTATACGACTCATAATCACGATTTAGGCCGGCCAAATTACTAAACATCCGCTGCCCCACAACAATCCTGTTTCAAACCAGGTAAACATCATTTGTAATGTTCCGGTTCACAGTGCGGAATCGTTCTCCACTCCCTGTTGTACACTGCCCTCTATCCTCCCGCCATATCTTTACCTTCTGTCGGGCCTGCTACTCTGGCCACCGCCACCGGGACGGGCATTTCCACCCTGGGGCCGCGATACAGGTGCCTGCTGGCGCTGTATAGAAGGACGAGACGGTGTTGAAGGACGCTCCAGCGAAGGGCGCGGAGCCGACGAACGGTTTTCTATACGCGGTGCCTGTGGTCTGTTTCCCGACGACCTGTCTACGGATGGAGTATTCCTGTTCTCGTATGAAGGACGCTGCACCCTCGGAGTTTCGCGCGACTGAGAATTATCCGGCCTTCTCACTTCAGGCAATTCTCTCCGATTCTGATTCCTTTGAACATCACTGTTATTATCATTTTGTTGCGGACGATTCAATTGCGGACGACGAACATCGTCATTTCCTGAATTATCCGGCCTTCTCACTTCGGGCAATTCCCTGCGGTTCGGATTTCTCTGAACGTCACCATCATTGTCATTTTGTTGAGGACGATTCAGTTGCGGACGGCGTGCATCGCGGCTCCGGTTATCGTCATTAACCTGCGGAAGATTACCGTTGTTGTTATTGTTGTTATCGCTATCAGGACGACGCACTTCCGGCCTTCTCGCATCGTTGTTCCTCTCGATGCGGTTGCCGCGGTTTGTATTCAACTCATTTCCACTGCGCGGAGTTCCCGAATTATTATTGTCATAAGTATTGTTGTTGCGCGGCGACAAGCGATTATTATACCTGTCGTTTACCGGCCTGGTTGTGGTACCTGTTACAACCTGTTCATTAGGTCGGTAAACACGTGTGGCGCGTGTAATGTTCCTGGTGCTTACGCCCTGCTGATTTACGTAAAGGTTATTGCCAAGCTGACGGCTGGGTCTTGTATTTTGTGCCGAGCCGTAATAATTGCGTTGCGGTCTTGTTGCAGAACCATAGTAGTTGCGATTACGGTATGTACTGCGGCCATAATAATAGTCACCTCTTCCATAATAACCGCCATAATATGGTCTGCGGTATGCAGGACAATACCTGTGTGGTCCAAACCAACCGCCATAGTAGCCGTAGTTATAGTATGCTGGGTGATCGTACCAGTAATATGAATAACCGTAGTTGAATCCTAAGTTGATGTTCCATCCATACCACGGGTTATACACAAAGCCAAATCCCCACGTGAATGGCCGCGGATAATAAACCCGTCTGAACCACGGGCGATAATGATAACCCGTTCCGTAAATGATGGTTGGTCCGTAAACATAACTTCCCAGGTAACCCGGAGTATATCCAAAGTATACGTAGTCAGGTGTGTAATCGTACACATATACATACCGGCTGTGGTAAGCAGGGCTGCTGGCAGGAATATCGTCAATATCGCGCGGCCTGTCGTTTGCCACGGTCCATGGACCATATGCGTCGTCGGCGATAAACCAGATACCGTTATCCAGCGCGAAGTAGTTACCATCAACATCACGGATTACTGTAACGTTTGAGTTCTCTGCCATCTTCAGCGAAGTACCCCGGATAGTTACAAAATAGGGTTCACCATCATATTCTACGTTAACTGAAGCAGTGCGCCTGTCAACCTTTGCTGTCTGCGGAATAGAAGCATCGAGAATGGCAGTTTCAGCAGCTTCGGTTCCGGCAACGTTTGCCAGCACGGCATCCTTATCGGAACCTTCGGGAATTTTAGCGAAGTCTGAAGGCAGCCGATCGGATGGTACGTATTCCCAGGGTCCTTTCAGATTGGAAGACCTGTACCAACGTCCTGCGATTACGATGTAATTCTTCTGACTTTCGATGTCTTTGAAAATATCGTTAGGTGAATTTGAAACGTAAAGCAACGATGTACCGGAAACATTTTTATAAACCGGTTCACCCTTTGTCTGAATCAGCTCGGCAGGTTGCGTGGTAACAACGATGTCAGTAACCTGTGGTTCAGATTTCTGATTGTCTTCTTCATCTTCTTTTTTCTTTATCTGATCTCCAATCTCGCGAAGCTTGTCCGACACCTTATTGTTGAGTTTCCAGTTTCCCGTGATGGAGTTAGATGAATACCAATTGCCACCGGCATATAAATTCCAGCGGCCATTGTCTTTAATTATGATGTTGGGAGTATTAGCAACTTTATCGGTATTGAGATTTTTATCCATCAACACACGTGGATCGCCATCGATCACCACGAGCGTTGTTGGTTTATTTGCGTAGATGATTTTTGGAGGTGCGTTGTTAAACCCGCTTGTCGCCTCTTTTTCCTTATTGATCGATTGTTCCAGTTGTTCATTCGTCATGCCCCAGTTCCAGCGTGGAGCATCATTTTCGATAGCCTGCGTTATAGAAGCAAGCATATTCTCGTTTTCATCACCCGAAAATTTCAGCCGGGTTACCCGCAAAGCGTCTACATTAATATTGCCCGACGATGAGGGATTATCCAGCTCCGCCGTAAACAACATGGCTCCGAATACAGGATCCTCGTCGCCGGATTTGCGTACCGAAACTGCTGCACGGCCGGTAAATTCATTGCCGGATTTAAATTCAGGTTGGGGCTCATAAACAGCAATCACGGTACCGTCGTCGGCCTTGATGGTTTTGGGCCATTTCTCCTGTGCAATTGCAGAAAAAGCTGCAATCAGTGCAATCGTTAGTGTAAATACATATTTCATAACAGGAAGATTAATGAGTATTAGACTCCAAAGCCACTCCTAAGCTTAGTCACTGTAAGTTACTATATGATATTTTTAACTTTTAATCCGGCAGCCAGTCTTTGTTCCAAGTTTCGTACTTTAACTTTTCTGTTTATTTCAATCAAGAGCAACCAGAAAAACACTAACATGAGCTTTCCAGGATTCAGAATGTTCCGTATTCCCGCTTTCGTACTTCCCCTTCTCTTGACTTTCATGCTTTCAGCGACTTTTTCGCCGGCATTTTCCCAAAAGAGGAATAAGAAGCAGGAGAAGTTGCCCGAAAAAACCAGCATCGTGCTGGCTTCTGATCGGGCATCGAAGTACAGCATCGTAATTCCGACGCACGCTTCCCCAAACGAACAAAAAGCAGCCACCGTGCTCCAGGATCACCTCCTGCAGATTACCGGTGCCGCCCTGCCGATCGTTCCGGCAAACAAAGTTCGCCAGCCTTATGAGATTGTAATCGGACAAAACGAACGGCTCGACCAGCTGGGGGTCCGTGTAAATTACGCGTCGTTGGGCGAAGACGGATTTATGATCAAAACCGACTCGATGAGATTGATCATTGCCGGCGGAGCCAATGGCACCCTGCACGGCACATTTTCTTTCCTCGAAAAATATGCAGGATGCAGAATGTACGATTCGAAGGTGAAGATCATACCGCAGAAGAACACATTCTCATTACCTGTAATCAACGAAACGCAGGTTCCCGCAATTGGTTTCCGTAACACGCATTATCGCGACACGTGGGATTCCGCATATTCCGAATGGCACAAGCTTAATGCCCGCTCCGAATGGGGCATGTGGGTACACACATTTAATGCATTGGTACCACCTGAAATGTATTACGAAGCGCACCCGGAATACTTTGCGATGGTGAAAGGAAAACGCATTCCTACACAACTTTGCCTTGCCAACCCGGAAGTACTCGAATTAACAATTCAGAACCTCAGGAAAAAAATTGCACAGAACCCGCAGGCAAAATACTGGTCAGTGAGCCAGAACGACAACCGCGACTACTGCACCTGCGATCAATGCCGCGCAATTGACGAACAGGAAGGATCACCTTCAGGTTCCATCATCCGCTTTGTAAACCAGGTAGCAGACCAGTTTCCCGATAAAATGATTTCAACGCTGGCGTATGAATATGGCCGGCATGCACCGAAAACACTCAAGCCCCGCGACAATGTAAATATCATGCTTTGCAGCATTGAAGC
>JAFAGE010000180.1 GCA_023423015.1 Bacteroidota bacterium | reverse complement strand
TATCTACACTGCCCTCCAGTATCTTTTTACTCAATTTATTTACTATCTCTTTCTGGATCAAACGTTTAAGCGGCCTCGCTCCAAATTGGGGGTCAAAACCGTTTTCTGCAAGGTATTCGAGCAGGTACTCGCTGAATTCCAACTGAATACCCGACTCTGCCACCAGTTTTTTCAGGTGATTCAATTGAATCCTGATTATCCCTTTTATCTCACGCTTCATCAAAGGCTGGAACATGATGATCTCGTCTATTCGATTCAAAAACTCCGGCCTGATTCTTTGTTTTAACAATTCAATAACTTGTTCCCGGGTTTTTTCGACCACTTCGTCTTTGTTCGACTCATCCACCCTCTCGAAGTTTTCCTGGATGATATCACTTCCCATATTGCTGGTCATGATGATGATGGTATTCTTAAAGTTCACCACACGTCCCTTATTGTCGGTCAAACGCCCGTCATCCAATACCTGCAGCAACACGTTATAAACATCCGGGTGAGCTTTCTCAATTTCATCAAACAATATCACACTATAAGGTTTACGTCGAACAGCTTCTGTTAGCTGTCCACCTTCGTCGTAGCCCACATATCCCGGAGGAGCACCAACAAGCCGGCTGACGGTATGTTTCTCCTGGTATTCACTCATGTCTATACGCGTCATCATACCCTCATCGTCGAACAGGTAATCTGCCAACGCCTTTGCCAGCTCCGTTTTACCAACACCGGTTGTACCCAGGAAGATAAATGAACCGATGGGACGTTTTGGATCCTGCAGACCTGCGCGACTGCGACGGATAGCGTCTGCTACCGCCTCGATGGCTTCGTCCTGGCCTACTACCCTTGTATGGAGTTCATCTTCCAGGTTGAGCAATTTTTCGCGTTCGCTTTGCATCATCTTTGTTACCGGGATTCCTGTTGCTTTTGCTACAGACTCTGCTATATCTTCCGCGTCAACTTCTTCTTTCAGCAGGCGTTTTTCGCTCACGTTTTCAAGTTGGCCGGTAAGCTCCTGGATGATACGTTCCTGCTCCTGGATCTTTCCGTACCTGATTTCGGCCACCTTGCCGTAATCACCGTTTCTTTCTGCCTGTTCGGCCTGAAGTTTCAGATTCTCGATCTCGGCTTTAGCATTCTGTAAACGTTCAACGAGGTCTTTTTCCCGCTGCCATTTTGCTTTAAGCGTGTCGCGTTGAACCGCGAGGTTCGAAAGATCTGTGCTTAGTTCCTTTAATTTCGTCTCATCATTTTCTCTCTTGATGGCTTCGCGTTCAATTTCCAATTGCCTGATTTTGCGTTCCAGCTCATCTAATTCTTCCGGCATCGAATTCATTTCCACACGCAACTTGGCTGCGCTTTCATCAATCAGGTCAATTGCCTTGTCGGGCAGGAACCGATCGGTGATGTAGCGGTGCGAAAGTTCTACGGCAGCAATGATCGCTTCGTCCTTGATACGCACATGGTGGTGCGTTTCATAACGGTCTTTTAACCCGCGGAGAATTGAGATTGCATCATCAGTGGTTGGTTCCTCAATCAATACTTTCTGGAACCTGCGCTCGAGAGCTTTATCTTTCTCAAAAAATTTCTGGTATTCATTCAATGTTGTAGCACCAACTGCTCTCAGCTCACCACGTGCCAGTGCAGGCTTCAGAATATTGGCAGCATCCATCGCACCTTCTCCCCCGCCGGCACCAACCAGCGTGTGAATTTCATCGATGAACAAAACGATTTCTCCATTACTGTCTGTTACTTCCTTAATCACCGATTTTAATCTCTCTTCAAACTCACCTTTGTATTTGGCGCCCGCAATCAGCAATCCCATGTCGAGAGCGTAGATCACTTTAGACTTAAGATTCTCCGGAACATCTCCATTCACAATCCGGTGAGCCAACCCTTCAGCAATAGCTGTTTTACCAACGCCGGGCTCACCTACAAGAATCGGATTATTCTTGGTGCGGCGCGAAAGAATGTGCAACGTTCTCCTGATTTCTTCATCGCGGCCAATAACGGGATCAAGCTTTCCTTCCCTGGCCATTTCATTAAGGTTGCGTGCATATTTATTCAGTGCGTTGTATGTGGAAGATGCGGTCTGTGAAGACACAGTAGAACCTTTCCGCAACTCTTTGACTGCAGCAATCAGATTTTTCTCGGTGAGTCCGCCATCTTTAAGCAGCTTAGCCGCAGTGTCGCTCCCCTGGAGTATAGCAAGAAGCAGATGCTCAACGCTCACAAACTCATCGCCGAACGTTTTAAGCAGTGCGGCGGTACGCAGGATAACATTGTTGAGGTCGCGGCTTATCGATTGTGCTGGTTCAGTACCCTGCACCTTCGGAAGCCTGGCGATGGCTTCATCTACCTTGCTCTCGATAAATGCGACATTCAGGTTATTTTTTTTCAGCAGGAAGTTCACAGGAGAATCCTGGTCTGCCAGCAACGCTTTCAGCAAGTGCTCCGTTTCAATATTGGGATTACCATTATTGAACGCAATCTGCTGCGCCTGGGCGATGGTTTCCTGTGCCTTTATAGTGAAATTATTCAGGTTCATAACGATATAAGTTAAAGTACGTTTGCGGCAACTCTTGCTTATATATAATTGATAAATTGCCGTGAACGTTCATTTATATACAAACCATAATCCAAAGCACAATACCAGAAACGATGTCATACAAAACAGGTGTTCTCTGCCGTAAATTCATGTTTTTCACTGTTTTCGTGTTAATCTTTCAGGTTGCAGGGGCTCAGAGTTTCGGCAGCCTGGAAGCAGTCATGGAAAAGAGAAAAAATCATTTCGGGGGAAAAATGGCAGTAACCGTTTGGAAAGACACTACCATCTTCCAGAAAGTTATCGGAGAAGATTTTACCCTGAACACCCAGGCTCCGATAGGCTGCGCCAGCGCATGGATTACTGCAGCAGTAGTTATGACCTTTGTTGACCAGGGCAAAATAAAACTCGATGATCCGGTAGCAAAGTACATCCCCATATTTGCAACCTACGCCAAAAGTTACCTCACAATCAGGCATTGCCTTGCAAATACAACCGGCATTGAACCGGATAAAGGCGGGGTACAGAAATATTTTCAGAAAACCAGGTTCGAAACTCTTGAAGACGAAGTAAATGCTTTTGCAAAGCGCGAGATTAAAAACAATCCCGGCGAAGTATTTTATTACAATGATATTGGAACAAGCATCGCTGCGCGTGTGGTAGAAGTAGTTGCCAAGCGTTCGTTTGAGCGACTTGCTGCCGAACGGATTTTCAGACCACTTGGAATGAAACGCAGCCGGTTTGTTTCGGAAACAGGTGCCATTGATCCTTTTGCAGGAGCAGAATCAACAGCTTCAGATTACCTGAAGTTCCTTGCAATGTTGTTGAATAAAGGAACACTTGGGGCGAAAAAGGTCCTCACACCAGAGTCGGTTGCCGAAATGCAGAAAATTCAGACAGGCCAGGCGAAAACATTATTTACACCAAAACAAACCGAAGGTTCGGGGTATGGACTGGGAAACTGGATCATGCCATCGATCGCAAACGGTATGTACGCAAGTCCTGCTCTTTCAGGAGGCTGGCCTTTCATCAACACACAAAAAAATTACGGAGCTGTAATTTTTGGTGTGACAAAAGATAAGGATGATGACAAAGAAGTATACCTGGAAATAATCCGGACGCTGGAATCAGCATTGTGAGATGTGAGGGGTGAACAATGTTTTTTGGAATTGCTCACCGTTCACATCTCATCTCTCAACCCGCAGTTGCCAGATTAAATAAAATGATTAATCAGATTCTCCAGCCATTCCTGTTTGCCGCTGATTTGTTTAGGTTCGCCGTTGGCGAGGGCATATTCACGCAGGTCTTCCAGGGTAAGTTTTCCATCCTCATAATCTTTCCCTTTGCCGGAATCGAATGATGCATAACGGTCCTGGCGGAACTTGAGATAATTCGATTTTTCGAGAATTGTTTCTGCAGTGATTGCTGCGCGCGCAAATGCATCCATGCCTCCGATGTGTGCAAGAAATATGTCTTCGAGGTCGGTTGAATTTCTTCTTGTTTTCGCATCGAAGTTTACGCCGCCACCTGCAAAGCCACCTGCTTCCAGGATAACCAGCATCGCTTCGGTAAGTTCATTCAGGTTCATCGGGAACTGATCGGTATCCCAACCATTCTGATAATCGCCGCGGTTTGCGTCAATGCTTCCAAGCATACCATGATCGGCGGCTACCTGCAGTTCATGCTGGAATGTATGGCCGGCAAGAGTTGCATGGTTTACTTCAACATTTATTTTGAAATCTTTGTCAAGTCCATATTCTTTCAGGAAGCCAATCACTGTTGCGCAGTCGTAATCATACTGGTGTTTAGTAGGCTCCATTGGTTTCGGTTCAATAAAGAATACTCCTTTGAAACCCTGCTTGCGTGCATAGTCTCTGGCAGTGGCCAAAAATCTTCCGAGGTGATCTACTTCCCTTTTCATGTTGGTGTTCAGCAACGTCATATAACCTTCACGTCCACCCCAGAACACATAATTTTCTCCGCCGAGTGCAATCGTTGCATCCAGGGCATTCTTCACCTGTGTAGCTGCACAGGCGAGTACATGGAAATCGGGGTTGGTAGAAGCACCATTCATGTAACGTGGATTCGAAAACACGTTAGCAGTTCCCCACAGAAGTTTTGCACCGGTATCCGCCTGTTTTTGTTTGGCGTATTCAAGAATGGCATGCAGCCTGCGTTCGTACTCTTTCAGATTGTCGGCATCATCTACCAGGTCTATGTCGTGAAAACAATAATACGGTACACCGAGTTTGGTCATGAATTCAAAGTGTGCATCCATTTTATCCTTTGCACGTTGTATAACGTCTTTCGATTCATCCCATGGAAAATGTTTTGTACCCGGACCAAAAGGATCGGATCCTGTATTTACGTAAGTATGCCAGTAAGCAACAGCGAATTTGAAATACTCCTTCATTGTTTTTCCTGCTATCCTCCTGTCTTCATCGTACCACTTGAATGCAAGCGGGTTGTCGGAATCACGTCCTTCAAATGGTATCTTCCCGATCGCGGGGAAAAACTCCTTATGGTTACCTGTAGTGTAATTCATGATCTGGTTTGTATTAAAAAATTAATTTTTCCTTCCACTTTTGGTATGCGTCTTTGTACGCAGAAATCCTTTCACTTTGAGGTTCGATGGTTTTGATTTTTTTCATTCCTGAAAAACTTTCATCGAAATTCCTGTAAATGCCAGCGCCGATTCCTGCTGCTCTTGCTGCACCTGTAGCGCCATCGGTATCGTACAATTCAACGGTGGCTTCTGCAGTGTTTGCAAAAGCATCGGCAAAGGTTTCACTCAGGAACATATTTGCATATCCCGCACGAACCTTATTTACCTGCATTCCCATTTGCTTCATGATAGATACGCCGTAATAAAGCGAAAACACAATTCCTTCCTGCGCTGCGCGCGCCACATGAGCCTGGCTGTGATTATTAAACTGCAAACCCTGTATTGAAGCTCCTGGGTTGCGGTTTTCCAACACACGCTCCGCCCCGTTTCCGAAAGGATAAATCAACACACCTTCGGAACCGATAGGAACTTCTGCAGCCATTTTGTTGATATCATTATACGGCATGCCGTTGAAGAAGTTCTTCCTGAGCCAGCTGTTTAATATGCCTGTACCATTGATGCAGAGCAACACACCATATCGCGGTTTGTTGGCTGCATTGTTTACGTGAACAAACGTGTTCACACGCGACGCACGGTCGTATTCAACTTTATCGGTTACTCCATAAACCACACCGGAAGTACCTGCCGTTGCAGCAATTTCGCCCGGCCGAAGCACATTCAACGAAAATGCGTTGTTCGGCTGATCACCTGCCCTGTAGCTCACAGGCGTTCCAGCTTTTAGTCCGAGTAGTGAAGCAGCAGATTCCTCCAGTCTACCCTGTTCGCTGAACGTGTCTACCGTTTCGCTCACCACTTCTTTGTCGATGTCGTACGCGTTGAGTAATTCTGTTGCAACCTGGTTCTTTGCATAGTTCCACATGATGCCCTCCGACAATCCCGAAACTGTTGTAACGGGTCGACCGGTTAGCTTCAGTGCAATGTAGTCGCCCGGCAATAACACCTTATGTACTTTCTTATACAGCTCGGGTTCGTTGTCTTTCACCCACTTCAATTTAGATGCGGTGAAGTTGCCCGGTGAGTTGAGGAAGTTGCTGAGGCAGAATTCTTCACCTAGTTGCTGGAATGCTTTATTGCCGATTTCCACCGCACGGCTGTCGCACCAGATGATTGAAGGCCTTACTGGTTGAAGGTTCTTGTCTATGCATACAAGCCCGTGCATCTGGTAAGAAATTCCGATGGCAGCGATGTCATCACCCTTAAAAACAATTTGCTTTCTCAGCAAGGCAAGTGAATTGATGAGCTCGTTCCACCACAATTCCGGATCCTGCTCGGCAAATCCCGGCTTCTTCGAAATCATGGGCATTTCGTTTGATGGAGAAAAAGCGGAAGCCGCAGGTGAACCGGTAGCTATATCAAGCAACGCCGTTTTTACGGACGATGAACCTATATCGATACCTAAAAGGTACTTTGCAAGCATGCGTTAAATTTGGGGCTTTAATTTAGGAAATATTTGCAGCACAGCCAGCCTGCATTAGAACAGGTTGGTGTATTTTCACCCGTTTACATTGTTTACCCGGAACAACGATACTACTCTCCTGCGCAATTTCGCATCGCAACTTGGTTTTGATTTTTGCGGCATTGCGAAGGCCCGGCGTCTTGATGACGATGCAGCGCGGCTTGAAAACTGGCTAAACAAAGGCATGCACGGTACCATGAAGTACATGGAAAATCATTTCGAGATGCGTGTAGACCCTGGTAAGTTAGTACCTGGAGCAAAGTCGGTAATCACACTTTTGCTCAACTATTTTCCTTCGCAGCAACAGGAGCAGGAAACCTATCATATTTCGAAATATGCATATGGTAACGATTATCATGAAGTGATACGTGCTAAACTTAAACGTTTGCTGCAAATGCTCCGCGAAAATATCGGGGAGATAAATGGTAGGGGATTTGTGGATTCTGCGCCTGTTCTCGAACGAAGCTGGGCGCAACGCAGCGGAACGGGCTGGATTGGCAAAAGCGGTAACCTGATTACAAAAAAAGCAGGAAGCTTTTTCTTCATTGCCACACTGATCACTGATCTCGAACTCGAGTACGATGATCCGTTTGCAAAGGATTATTGCGGAACCTGCACAAAGTGTATTGATGCATGTCCCACAGATGCCATCCTCGATAACAGGGTTGTTGACGGCAGCAGGTGTATCTCCTACTTTACCATCGAGCTTAAAGACATGCTTATTCCCGACGAAATGAAGGGAAAGTTCCAGAACTGGATGTTCGGTTGTGATGTATGCCAGGATGTTTGTCCATGGAACCGTTTCGCTACACCAACGCGTGAAGAAGGTTTCACACCTCTGGCAGGCATTCTAAACCTTTCTACCAGCGATTGGGAAGAAATGACTGAAGAAAGCTTCCGGAAAGTTTTCCGGAACTCCCCGATCAGGAGGTCCAAATTCCAGGGCATCAAACGAAATCTCCGATTCCTGTCTTCGGAAGTTCTGCCTGCTTCAGCGAATGAATAATTTCACGTTCACACCTCCTGAAAGAAAGTATTTGCCGGAAGCAAACCCATTACTACCTACCGGCTTAATGTTATGGCGTACAGCAGGCCCTATCCACAACGGCATTTTTGTGCGACTGAATGCAACAAAGTCGAACCCGGTGTTGATCCCAAACTGTGTTTTATGCAGTGAGTTTTTGTTGCTGTAATACACACCGGTATTTGAGTCGAATTGCATGCTGTTCGATGAAAGCAGTTGCGACCACGACAAGCTGAAATTCCAATAGATTGGCAAATTGCGCGAGTTTGTGAGTCGTGTATGCAAGGTTACCGGAAGTTCGGCGAAATGGTAAGTGTTCTTCAGGTTTTGCGCTTCGTGCCTTTCCAGGGTAAAATAATTACGTACATAGGGAGCCGGGGCTGCAAAAGGAGCTGCGTTTACGGCCTGGTATCCAAAAACCCTGTTACCTAATTTAAAACGTGTATTCAGTTGCTGGTAGTTAATTCCGCTGCTGATCTGGAATCTTTTCGACAATTCATATTTCACAACCAGGCCGGCTGAATATGCAAAATCCGGAGCAATCTTAAATGGCGTGTGCGGTGCCGCTGCAAAAGCTGCGTTCACTGCAAAATTACTTCCTGTCGCATTCTTCTTAAGATCGAGAAACAGGTTGTCGTTCATCCCTGATATACCAGCAAAGACACTTACCCCAAACGACCACTTTTTCGGTTTTTGCAGCAGCGGTGACGCTGCAGCTTCTGCAGGCGAAAGCTTCAGCGTTGCCGGAGATGTCAGATTGAATGCAGATGCTTTTAATGGTTTAGCAATTGATTGTTGCTGAGTGGAAGGTATAGTTGTGTAATGGCTGATTAATTTAAAAGATGAATTGGTATTTAAATTATTTGCAGTTCCCTGGATTACCGGGACGTTGACCTCACTTTCCGGAACAATTGGGCGAGGCGATATTTTGCTGCTCTCTCTTTGAGATTCCATCGTTTCCGGTGCATCACCCCCTTTTGGTGTTTGTACCCGGGCAGATGCGGCATTGAGAGGCTTTTTGCTACCCCTTTGATTTGGCGACACTGTTCCTCTTACTGTTCCGGATTCGCTTTGGGATCTAGCACGAACGGCGGCTTGTGGTTGTTCAGTTGAAGATCCTGGTTTGATGGTTTTGGGCAATTCGTTGATAGCAGTAGTTTGCGGTTGTTCGGGCACAGCGGTTTGGGTTTCGGCGATTGCATCCGAATTGGCGAGTTGTTTTTGCGAAAGCGTATCAGGCTCGGTTAGAATAAAATAACCTCCCGCTCCAAGCCCGAGTATCACGAGGCCCAGCCACAGCAGTGGTGTACGGCGACGGCGATGGTGGCCGATTTCCCGCTCTATGTTCCCCCACGCCTGTGGCGAAGGAGTCAAACGCAGGTCATCAAGCTTCTGCCGGACCTGCTTCTCAAAATTATGGTCGGACATATATTGCTGTTTTGCGTTCTTCTGATTGTTTTTCAAGCCAGGCGATCAAAAGGCTCCTTGCGCGCGCATATTGCGAACGGCTGGTGCCTTCGTTAATTCCCAGCATTTTACCGATTTCAACATGTGTGAAACCTTCTACCGCATGTAGGTTGAAAATGGTTTGATATCCCGTAGGTAATTGCCTGATCAGATCTGCCAGGTCCTTGGCCAGCAGTTTCACATCGGGATTTTCGTCCGACACCGGATGCATCCCGTTGTCGAGATACGACAGGTCCGATTGGTAGTTGCGATTCTTTTTCAGGTAATTCAGGGCGGTATTCACCATAATGCGCCGAATCCAGCCTCCCAGCTCGCCCTCAAACTTAAACTGGCCTAAATTCCGGAAAACTTTAATAAATCCTTCCTGCATCACATCCTCCGCGTCCATCTGCGACTTCGTATACCGGTAGCAGACGCCTAGCATCACTTCAGAAAACTGATCGTAAAGCTGACGCTGGGCCTCCGGACTTCCCTTAATGCATTCTTTTACCAACCTGTGCGCATCCATGCGGTAATATACGGGTGGTTGACAACCATGGTACTCCTTTCGTTGCACCCTGAAGTGCAAAATAAGCTGCTTTGCTACCTTTGGCAATATGGCATTGACTCTGGCGCAACGAGATAAAAGGGTAATATGGCACCCCTACACACATCAAAAGTACACCCCCGAACCTATACCAATCGTTAAAGGAGAAGGAGTATGGCTTGAAGATGAACACGGGAACAGGTATATAGATGCTATCAGCAGCTGGTGGGTGAATGTGCACGGACATGGCAATGGCTACATTGCCGGCAAAATGTTTGAACAGGCACTGCAACTTGAACAGGTAATATTTGCCGGCTTCACGCACGAACCCGCTGTTCAACTTGCCGAACGCCTCCTCGATATTTTGCCAGGTAACTACTCCAGGATTTTTTATTCCGACAATGGCTCCACCGCCACCGAAGTGGCCGTTAAAATGGCCTTGCAATACTGGAAGAATAAAGAAATCCCCCGCACCAAAGTACTAGCCCTGAAAAATGCCTACCATGGAGACACATTTGGCGCGATGAGCTTCAGTGGACGCAGCCTCTTCAACCAGGCCTTCAACGATAAATTATTCGAAGTAGTTTTTGCCAATGTTCCAACAAACAACAATCCGTTTTCTATTGATGGCATGGACAAAGCGGCTGCTGTTGATTTGCTGGCCGATTGCGCATGTGTGATTTATGAACCCCTTATCCAGGGGGCGGGAGGAATGCTGATGTATGAACCAACTGCTTTGGAGGAATTTCTCAAATTATGCCGTGCCAGCGGTGTTCTGTGCATCGCCGACGAAGTAATGACAGGTTTCGGAAGAACAGGGAAAATGTTTGCATCCATGTGGTGCAACACGCAGGCTGATATTATTTGCCTGAGTAAAGGCCTCACAGGTGGCACCATGGCGTTGGGAGTGACTGCATGCACCAACGAAGTTTACGAAGCTTTTGTGGACGATGATGTATTGAAAACATTTTATCACGGACACTCATATACCGCGAACCCTTTAGCATGCGCCGCAGCGCTAGCGAGCCTTGATATTTTTGAAGATCCCGACACCATGCAGAACATTGCGCGTATCGGCTCGGAAAATGAGACGTTTGCCAAACAGCTGGTGGCTGAAGCAAAGACGTTGGGCTTATCGGATATCCGTTACAGGGGAACTATCATAGCTTTCGATAAAGATGTGGCAGACGGCGGATATACCAGTTCACTTCGGGACGTGATTACTTCCCGTTTATTATCGAAACAGGTGTATTTGCGTCCACTCGGAAATACCGTGTACCTGATGCCTCCATATTGCCTTACAGCAGAACAAATGGAAATGGTTCAGAACGCCGTGTTGAACGTGTTGAAAGATCTCAGGAAGGAGGGAAAATAAAAACGGCAAACGAAAAAAGATCCGTTTGCCGTTGTATGTACCACGAATTACGCACTTTGGATAGGAACCGAAACACGCGTCTGATCCCATTCGATGATCAGGCTGTTCTGGTCGTCGAAACGCAAGGTAAGCTTCTCTATTGGCGAATCTACTTTTTGCGCCGGAACTTTAATATGAGGTAAATCTTTAGCCTTTATCTTGTCATAGCCATAAGCACCCCATTGTTTTAATTCAGGATTGAGGATTACAGTCCACTCGTTCTGCTGTGGAATGGTAAACAGGGTATAAGTACCTGCCTTAACAGGCTGGCCGCCAAATACCACATCTTTTTTGAAAGTGATTTCCGTTGCTTCATTTGCGCCGGTTCTCCAAACTTTGCCATACGGTTCGAGTTCACCGAAAATAACACGGTCACGTTTGGAAGGTTGTCCGTAAGATACTTCCACATCCTTGCCTTCTGCTTTAACCCTGGGGCTTTTCGGAGGCTGGCTGCTGCATTCCATAAAAGCAGCAGACAGGAGGATGAGCGATAGAAAGAGAATTTGTCTCATAAAGAGATTTTTTAGTTTGAGGCATCTAAGTTAAGGAGAGTTCTCGATCAGTTTCTTAAGATTATTCAGCGAAGTTTCCATTGGGCCTCCGAATTGTTTATCAAAGGTTATGCTTCCGAATTTCTCCCAGGGGTACCACTTCAATTCAAAATCGAAATACCATTGAAGGGCTGTGACACCGGCAGATTCTTCCAGCCGGAATGAACTGGCAATCGTACGACCCTTGTAGTTCCAGCGGGTTTGTACAAGAGAATCGCTCACACCCAATATGGAAGTCTCAATACTATCCGTGTTCAAAGTCATCCATCGCCCCCACGTCGCGGTATCAGAAACGAGAGGTCGCAACTCCCGGGCAGTCGTTTGAATATTGATCGCACGCGAAATTCTGACATGCGACGGAATCAACAGCGACATCAGGTACAACAGAATAAAAAAGGCAACGAAACTGATAATTGCCAGCTTGATAAACTTCATTGTATCGTTTAATTAACCATTTCACATGTATCATTCCCACTTAAACACCTTAATTGCCACACCATAAGCCACGATGCCCCATGCTCCAAGAACAGCGAGTTGCGTACCACAATCGGTAATGCGTGCTCCTTCAAATGCAACATTGCGCATTGCGTCGTTCAGGTGCGTCAGTGGTAAAATTTTACAGATCGGCTGCAGCCATCCGGGAAAATTATCTATCGGGAAAAAAGTTCCGGCAAGGAGAAATTGTGGTAACGTGAACAGGTTTGCGAATGGCGGAATGGAACTTTCATTTTTCGCAACGCCGCTTACTACAAAACCAAAACCCATGAACACAGCAAGACCGATAAAGCTGAGCAACAAAAGCTCGAAGAACGTTGCCCATCCATGCACCAGGGTAAACTGGAACGCAAAATGACCGATAAGCAGAATGACCACTGCCGTAATCATCTGGAATATTACACGGCTCAGTGCTTCACCAAAAACAATGTATGAGCGTCGTATCGGAGTGGCAAAAAACCGCTTCAATACAAGTGTCTGGCGCAGACTGAAGAATATAAACGCCACACCAAAAACTCCGGCACTTAATAATGAGAATCCCAATTGACCCGGCAATATGAAATCGATTGTTCGATAAACCCGGCCCGGAACTGTTTCCACTTTATTGCTGATGGTTGCTACCGTTGGGGATTCGGCGAAAACACTTTTATTGATATTATTGATCAAACCCTCGAGCATTGACCGCAGTACCTGGACGTTCTGCGGGTTTACGGCTTCGGAACTGATCAGCTGAATATTGTAT